>NZ_JBRJXU010000012.1:0-32202 GCF_057467645.1 Zarconia sp. | reverse complement strand
CTCCGGACGCTTGAAGATAGATACTCTTGGGTACGTTCGAGTGCGGCAGGGGCATTAGGGGGTCTGGGTGCAGAGGTGGCGATACCGTCTTTGCTCCGGACGCTTGAAGATAGATACTCTTGGGTACGTTCGAGTGCGGCAGGGGCATTAGGGGGTCTGGGTGCAGAGGTGGCGATACCGGCTTTGCTCCGGGCGCTTAAAGATGAAGACTCCTCTGTGCGTCAGCATGTGGTATGGGCATTAGGAGATCTGGGTACTGAGGCTGCGATATCGGGTTTGCTCCGGGTTCTCGAAGATGAAGACTCCTCTGTGCGTCAGAATGTGGTACGGGCGTTCGAGAAACTGGGTACTGAGGCTGCGATATCGGGTTTGCTCCGAGCGCTTAAAGATGAAGACTCCTCCGTGTGCTCGAATGCAGCAAAGGCATTAGGGAAACTGGATGCGGAGGCGGTGATACCGACTTTGCTCCGGGTTCTCGAAGATAAAAACCCTCGTGTGAGATCGAATGCAGCTTTGGCATTAGGGGAACTGGGTACTGAGGCTGCGATACCGGCTTTGCTCCAGGCTCTCGAAGATCAAGACTCCTCTGTGCGTCAGAATGCAGCAAAGGCATTAGGGGAACTGGGTACTGAGGCTGCGATACCGGCTTTGCTCCAAGCTCTCGAAGATCAAGACTCCTCTGTGCGTCAGAATGTGGTACGGGCGTTCGAGAAACTGGGTTCGGAGATGGCGATACCGGCTTTGCTCCGGACTCTCGAAGACGAAAACTTTTTGGTGAGATCGAATGCAGCAGAGGCATTAGGAAACCTGGGTGCGGAGGCGGCGATACCGGCTTTGCTCCAAGCTCTCGAAGATGAAAACCGCTTTGTGCGTTTTGATGTGGCAGAAGCGTTAGGGAAACTGGGTGCGGAGGCGGCGATACCGGCTTTGCTCCAAGCGCTTGAAGATAGATGCTCTTGGGTACGTTCGAATGCGGTAGTGGCATTAGGGGGTCTGGGTGCGGAGGTGGCGATTCCGGCTTTGTTCCGGGCGCTTGAAGATGAAGACTCCTATGTGTGTTCGCGTGCGGCAAAAGCATTAGGAAACATCAAAGACGATCGCACCGCCCACATTCTCCCCAAACTCCTCACCCTCATTCCCACAGAATCCGGCAAAGACGCATTCCGCGCCCTCACCGCCATTCAAGCCAACTGCAAATTCTACAACTACGACATTTTCCGTTCCCCACCTATTGCGAAATCAGAAGCTAAAAACTCTAATCATCTTCTGGCTAGAATTGATAAAACTACCCAGCAAATTGATACAAGGACACAACAAATGGCAGACCAACCGACGTACCAATCTAAATACCAAATTACCGGAAACCCCACCATTGTTGAAGGCAATATGGATGTCCAGGGAGACAACGTTGGGACTAAAAATGTCTACAACAACTATGCCGCCACAAATCCCCAACTCGAATCCGCCCTGCAAGAACTCAAAACCACCCTCGCCGAACTTGGGCAACAACACCCCAACGTCACCACGGAATCGGAAGCCATCGAAGTCATCAACGGCGAACTCACAAACCCCTTCCCCTCTCACACTTCCAGCAAACTCGCCCTCCTGCGCCAGCAACTCCTCAACCCCGAACGCCACTTCCAAGCCACCAAAGCCACCCTCTCGGAAGTCGTCAAGCATTTCCTTGAAGAAAGCCTCTGGGCAAAAGCCTTCATCACCTATATCGATACCCTCAGCAGCGATCCGGGACAGGGGGCTTAAATGCGATCGCCCTTAAAAGAAGAACATCGCAATCTCGATTGGACGACAACCCAATTGACGCATGGATAAAGCACCATTTGATATCAATTGTCATTCGCCATGCCTGAAGTTCAAGATAAACTCTACACGTTTGAAGATTATCTCAATTACGATGACGGAACGAATCATCGCTACGAACTAGTAGATGGAAGATTAGAAATTGCGAACCCACCTACCTTTCGACATTTGCTCGTTACGAAATATCTAGAACGATGCTTGGATGGAGAAATCGATCGCCTCAATCTTCCTTGGTTATGTTTGAAAGAAGCAGGAATTCGGATGGGATGGCGCAAGTCGAGGCTCTCGGATTTATATGTTGTACCCATCGATGCAGTCGAAGAATTCCTGGATCGCTCTGCAATTTCGCAAACACCTCCTTTACTCGTTATCGAGATCGTCAGCCCCGAATCCGTCACGCGCGACTATCGTTACAAGCGCTCTGAATATGCCGCTTTGGGAATTCCCGAATATTGGATTGTCAATCCGATTGATTTGAGTATATCGATTTTATTCCTCGAAGAAGGTTTGTATGAAGAAACAGTTTTTACGGGAAATCAATCGATTATATCTCGTATTTTTCCAGAACTTTCTCTCAAAGTCGATCGCATTTTTCTCGCTAGAAGTATGAGCGAATCTTAATGTCACTCGTCTTCTGCATTTAACTTCACCTGTTCAAAAGCAATGACTTTCCCCGCTCGAACATCTTCTAAAGACCGGTGCAACTGCGATCGAATCTTCGGATCTTGAAGCATGAGATAATCAATCCAATCATCTTCATCTGCAAATCCAACCAGATAGCCAACGGGTTGACCTTCATGAATTAAAACGATATCCTCTTCCTCCGCCATTTGCAAAAATTTCAGCAAATCGATTTGAGCTTCACTCAGTTGTATTTGTTTCATGACTTACACCTCCTTCTTCAAGCCATTGGTTAACATCAGACTTGTGCTTAATGGCTAAAATAATGACTCGGTTCTGTTTGGGTTCAACCCGATACTCTATGTCATAAAACAGGCGATGTTCGTCCACTCGAAGACGATATTGAGGCGAAATTAAACCTCTGAGCCGTTTTATGCGACTCTTTGAAACTCTGTCAGGCTCATGACGTAAATGCGTTTCGATCGCATCTTCAATTTTTGACCGGTCTACCGCCCGTAACGCTCTTAAATTTTCCAGGGCTGTTTCCGTAAACTCTATATTATATTTCGATGCACTCATGCGCTGATTATAGCGGTTCTTGCACTCATTCGGAAAATATTGATAGACGTACGATAAGTGGATATAGCTCCGCCCTTGTATTGACTAAAACCCAGTGTACCACAATCTGAAAGAGTGAAAACTCGTTGCCCGCGCGACCCAAATTGCTCAAAAATCGAGTAAAAAATCGGAGAAATCGACCCTCGCGACACTAATTTTTCGAGCCGAAGGGGAAAATCTAAAAGGCGATCGCTAGCAAATCGAGGAAAGAATATTGATAGACGTACGATAAGTGGATATAGCTCTGCCCTTGTATTGACTAAAACCCAGTGTACCACAATCTGAAAGAGTGAAAACTCGTTGCCCGCGCGACCCAAATTGGCCAAAAATCGAGTAAAAAATCGGAAAAATCGACCCTCGTGACACTAATTCTTAAGCCGAAGCGAAAAATCAAACAGCGATCGCTCAAAATATGTCTCGAACCCGCAGAAATCATGGGACAATCGAAAATCAGGACAGCCATGGGAATTTGCAATGCAACTGCTTGTAAGTAACGACGACGGAATATTTTCCCTTGGGGTGCGCAGCCTCGCCAACGCCCTCGCCGCCGCCGGACATCAAGTCACCGTTGTGTGTCCCGATCGCGAACGGTCTGCCACGGGACACAGCCTGACGCTACACCAACCCATCCGCGCCGAACTCGTCGATTCGATGTTCGATCCGGCCGTCGTTGCCTGGTCTTGTTCGGGAACCCCTTCAGACTGCGTGAAACTCGCACTGGGAGCCTTGCTCGATTCCCCCCCGGACTTAGTCCTCTCGGGCATCAACCAGGGGTCGAACATCGGCACGGATATCCTTTACTCCGGTACGGTTTCTGCTGCCATGGAAGGCATTATCGAAGGTCTTGGGTCGATCGCCTTTAGTTTAGCCAGTTTCAGCCATCGGGATTTTCAGCCGGCGGTCAAGTTCGCGCGGGCTTTGGTCGATCGCCTTTCCACTCAACCCCTGCCAGCGGGGATGCTGCTCAACGTCAACATACCCGCCGTTCCCGAATCCGAAATTGCCGGAGTCACCCTGGCGCGTCAGGGGGTTCGCCGCTACACCGACTTGTTCCAAAAACGAACCGACCCTCGCGGCAAAACTTACTATTGGTTGGCTGGGGAAGTTCTCGAAGAAGTAGACGACGGCTCCAAGAATCCATATCCCACCGACGTGCGAGCCATTCAAGATAAATATATTACCCTCACCCCCCTGCAATATAATTTGACCTGCCTTGGCGGACTCAACAGCTTGCAAAGTTGGGACGTGCAAAGTTGGGATTGGTTGCCATCCGATGGGTGATCTCAACTCCGGTTGAATCACCATAATTCCGGTGGATGCGAGCAGGGGGAGCAGGGGGAGCAGAGGGAGCAGGGGGAGCAGGGGAGAGAAAGTGACTCGTAAGATTTGTATGTTATGGTTAACTACCCAGATCTGATATCGTTAGCGATCGAATCTTGTTGCAGCAAGTCGGGTTCGGGAGCTGCTTGCGCAAGAGTAATTTCCATTGCTTGAGTGTCAACTCTCTGAATCATTTAGTTTGACCTCCCCATCTTCCCCACTTTCTCTATCTTCCCCACCCAATTTTCAACCCAATCTAAAAAACATTCACTTGAAAGCTTAACCCCTCCCCCTTTTGGAGGAGAGGTCCACTATGAGTTTGTAGGGTGGGCAGTTTTTTGCATGGGGATTTCACTTTGAAACTGACTATCAAACTGCCCAGCGACCCCAACACCAGCTCTCTCTTTGTTAGGCGAAGAGAAAATCACCGCTACCCAGTTCCTCTGGTGCAATGCCCGAGATAATGGCCACATCGCTACCCAAAGCACTGACGATCGCATCGTCTCCATTGGCGGTAATCGTCAAATCCTCGAAGGAGATGCCCAACCCCTCGATCCCGATGGTGTCGATACCCGGTTCGAAATCGACGATCGTGCTAGGCGCAAAAGGCACGGTCCCATTCGCCACCAAAAACTCATCGGCACCGTCGCTGCCATGCAGGATATTACCCTCCTCAGGAGGCAAGAACATATCTGGGGCATCGCCACCGGATACGTTCTCTGGGTTGCTGTTTCCGGTCAGCGGATCGCTATTGGCATTGGGTGAGGGATCGACGATTTCGCGGTTGCCAAAATTCACATCTTCGACGACTTCCCCGGCATCGAGAACGATGGTGTGGCTTTCGGGAACGTTCGGCGTACTGCCATCGCTAGCAGTGCCGTAGATGTTCAACTGCCAAGAATTCCAAGTCCCTATATCGGCACTCGCACCATCGGAGACTTGCAACGTCCAATCTCCCAAGGAAGATTCACCCCAGTGACGGGTGGAAGAAAAGACCCAGCGACTGTAATCCTCTTTGTCATCGCCATGAACCTCCGCCAAGATAGACTCGGTGCCATCGGGAGAAATCAGAGAGACGGCTAAATCGCCTCGGTAAGTATGGTCGGCATCGAAGACCACTTCCACGGACTCGATATCAATGTCTTGGGTAATGCTGACCGTCGAAGAAATTCCCGCGAGATTGTTATCGGGAATGGCAGTATCCACATTGATGATGTCGGAGGTGGTGGACACTTCTGGAGCCACATTCGTCCAGGTTTGCGCCGCATTCACCGCTGCTTCTGCATCGATCGCCCCAAAGCCGTATTTATGGTTAACCAGATGACCCGCACCATTGGTCGTCCAGTCAGTATCTGTGGCATCGTTTTGTTCGGCGGTTTCCACCAAAATGTGCTGTACGTCCCGCCAGGTTAAATTGGGATTGGCTTCGAGCATCAAACCGATCACCCCCGAAACCAGAGGTGTTGCCGATGATGTGCCGCCAAAGTTGTTAATATAACGCCCTTCTGTCGTGGTAGTGGTAATCCCCGGACCCGTCAACGAGTCAGAGTACCCCGCGACGAGAATCGGCGCACCGGGTTCGCTGTAGCTCGATTGCACGCCGTTGTGGTCGATGGCGGAAACGGCGATCGTATAGCGGGAGTTGGCATAGCCGTCGTAGTTAACGTTGTCGTTGCTTTCCAAACCGTTACCGGCGGCCCAAACGTAGATGCTTCCCAATCCACCGCGACCGTTGGTGACCCCATCTTCAAAAACAGCTAAGGTGAGAGGACCGGGTGCTCCTAAGGTCTGACCATCATCAATCGGTCCCCAGCTATTGTTGTAGATGTCAATCTCTTGATTTTCATAGCTCAAGGCATTGGCTTCATCTGCATCCGAGCTAAACCCAGCTGTCAAGCGCAACCCAGCTAACTCCGCATCGGGGGCAGAACCGCTGATGCCGATGCCGTTATCTCCCCGACCGGCGGCCACCCCAGCCACAGCCGTTCCGTGGTCGTCGAAGAAACTGGTTGGAGTCGGATCGGGATCGTTATCGTTGAAGTCGAAACTCAAATCGGCGCGATACTGCACGGTGAGGTCGGGGTGAGCGTGTTCGAGGCCGTCATCCACCACGCCGATAACCACTCCCGTACCGCGAACTTCATCCCAAGCCGCTTCCACGTTGGCATCGGCACCCGGCGTACCGCCGGTTTGTCCGGTATTCACCAAATGCCACTGGTCGCCGAATAGATCGTCATCGGGGAGGAAGCGAGGCGCGTTGCTGGTACTGCGGGAGTGCTGCTGCCGTTCGACTAAGGGGAAGAAGGATTCCACCCCCGGAATTGCCGCGAGTTGTTCTTCGACGGTGGCGGCATCGGTATCGGAGAAGTCCAGACGGAAGGCGTTGGGAATCTGGTCTACCTCACCCAAGTTGCGCGTGCCGAACTGGGTATTGACATTTTTGGTGGTGTTGTCGCCGGCAAGAACCACCACCCATTCCGTGGTTTGCGCTAGTTCTTCGGTACTGTAGGTTTCCAAATCCGCCGCACGATCGATTGCCACATCCACCACATCGGCAGTCGCGCGCGATCCATCCACTTTACGCTCGACGGAATTTGGAGAAATATTATTGCTGCCGGGATAGGTTTGTTCCCAACCATTTTGCAACACTTCCGCAACGGTATAGGTTCCGGCCCCGAGTTCGGTGAAGCGATATTCCCCATTCACATCGGTGGTAGTAGAGGTTTCGCTCGCATCGAGTTGACCGTTTTGGTTGTCGTCGAGATAAATCGTCCAACCCTCTAAACCCGGTTCGTCGGCATCTTGCACCCCATCTCCATTGATGTCGTTCCACTTGAGACCGGCAATTTCTCCAGTGTCTGGGGAAACGTTCGGTTCGACGGTAATCTCGATATCGTATTCCCCAATACTCGACCCAAAGCCGCTACCTTCGAGGAAGGGGTCGTAATCGAAATTGCTGTAACTGCTCACCCCGACGTAATAGGTGTCGGTGGTGGTGGCAGTAAAGTCGAGGTAGGAATCGAGACTGAAGCTTTCTCCGGGTGCGGGTCGATCGTCGCTGAAGGTAATTTCGACGCCATTGGAGTCGAACAGGCGCACTACCGAGTCGAGAGTGGAACCAAATTCGTTGCCGTCAATGTCAATCGTGAGTTGGTCTCCGGCATTGACTTGAACTTCGTAGAAGTCTACATCATCGGCATCGAAGACATTGGGGTTGTTGCCAATCTCGGTAGAAAGGGTGTAGGTTCCCGGTACCGCAGAACTCAGTTCCGTATCGATCGCCTCTGGGATGGTATCGTTGGGTTCGTCACCGCTACTAAGAGTAATGCCAATATCGTATTCCCCCGTGCTAAAACCGGTGCTGCTTCCTTCAACAAAGGGATCGTAGCCGAAGTTATTGTAACTGCTCACCCCGACGTAGTAGGTATCGGTGGCAGTGACGGTCAAGTCGAGGTAGGAGTCGAGACTAGAGGTTTCGTCTGGTGCGGCACTGTCGTCGCTGAAGGTAATTTCGACGCCGTTGGAGTCGAACAGGCGCACCACTGAATCGAGAGAGGAACCAAATTCGTGACCGTCGATATCGATGGTGAGTTGGTCTCCGGCATTTGCTTGAACTTCGTAGAAGTCTACATCAGCGGTGTCGGTGACATTGGGATTGTCGCCGATGAAACTCGATAAGCTATAGGTTCCCGGTGCAGCAGAACTCAGTCCGGTGTCGATCGCCTCGCCAATCGTATCGTTGGGTTCGTCGCCATCGCTAAGGGTAATCTCGATATCGTACTCCCCACTGCTCAATCCGGTGCTGCTTCCTTCAACGAAGGGATCGTAGCCGAAATTGTTGAAACTGCTGACCCCCACGTAGTAGGTATCGGTGGCGGTAGCGGTAAAGTCGAGGTAGGAATCGAAGCTGAAGTTTTCGTCCGGTGCGGCACCGTCATCGTTGAAGGTAATTTCTACCCCATTGGAGTCGAACAAACGCACGACTGAATCGAGGGAAGAACCGAACTCGTCGCCGTCGATATCAATGGTGAGTTGGTCTCCGGCATTCACTTGAACTTCGTAGAAATCGACGTCCGCAGCGGCGGCAACATCGGGGTTATTACCAATTTCGGTGGAGAAGGTATAGGTTCCCGGTGCGGCAGAACTCAGTTCCGTATCGATCGCCTCTGGAATCGTATCGTTGGGTTCGCTACCGTCACTAATGGAGACCTGGATATCGTACTCCCCAGTATTTCCGGGTGCATCCCCCGTTGCGGGAAGGAACGGATCGTAGAAGTCATTGCTGTAGTCGCTCAAACCGATGTAGTAGTTGCCGGTTTCTGTGGCGGTAAATTCAAGATAAGAATCGAGAGACCCCACCTCGCCGGGTGCGGCAACGTCATCGGCAAATGCCAGTTCTGCTCCCGTTTCATCGAAAATCCGCAGAATCGAATCTAAGGAAGACCCGAATTCATTAGCATCGATATCCACCGTCAGCACGCTGCCTTCATCGAGTTGGACGGCAAATATATCGGTATCGAAACTGGGGTCGAGCTCGGGGTTATCGCCGATGAAGCTCGATAGGCTGTAGGTTCCAGCTTCCGCCGAACTCAGTCCGGTCTCGATCGCCTCTGGAATGGTATCGTTGGATTCACCACTATTGCTGGCGATAATCTGAATATCGTATTCTCCACTGCTCGAACCGGTACCGCTACCTTGAACGAAGGGATCGTAGAAGAAATTGCTGAAACTGCTCACCCCGATGTAGTAGGTATCGCTGGTGGTGGCGGTAAAGTCGAGGTAGGAATCGAGACTACCGGTTTCGCCGGGTGCCGTATTGTCATCGCTGAAGGTGATTTCCACGCCGCTAGAGTCGAACAGGCGCACCACGGAATCGAGAGAAGAACCGAACTCGTTACCGTCAATATCGACCGCGAGTCGATTCCCCACACTCAGTTGAACTTGGAATAAGTCCACATCGTCCGTTGCGGCAAGGCTGATGTTATCGCCGATTTCTTCTGAAGAGGTGAAAATTCCCGGTGCGATCGCGCTGAGTCCGGTATTTAAGGCGTCGGGAATCGTATCGCCATTGCGCGTATCGATGGCGGTATCCGTTGACTCGATGGATTCTGAAACGGCATCGGAGTCTGGCTTGTCGCTACCACGATCGACGACAATGAGATTTTCGACAGATGGAGTCTCATCGAGCAGACTCTGGGTGGAGTCGTTGAGGGTTGTATCGTCTTTGAGGGGTTGAGTCGGTTGATTCGGTTGATTCATCTGATTCATCTAATTCTTATTTTGACTCTAGTTGCTGGCACTAGAACTATCGATTCGTATGTCTGGGGGCTGTTGACTGATGCAGTTTCGAGCCTTCGAGGGTAAGACTTTTATTGCACGCGACACTGACACGATCGCATCGATCGCAGACCAGACGATTGTTGGCAAACTAAAGAATGAGAACGAGTCAGGGCGGAAATCCGGAGCAAGCCATCTTGGCTTCAGGGGGATTTTCTCGAACCCTGTCTGTGATGACTACTGTTATGGCTATATCCAGTCGCGCGGTGCGATGGTTAATATCTTGTTCTCGTGGCTGGCAATCAAAGCTGCGAGATGTCCGCACACAGGAGAAAAACCGTCGATCGAAACCGTTGGCGAATACAGCCGTGAATCTAGAGAGCTAACAACTTTGGGATTGGGTACCGAGCAATCGCACTTAAATCTAAAGCGGAATAGATCGTCGATCGATATCGAGCGTCAATTCCATTGTGATTGCAGGGATGCAGCCATTGACAGGGAGTAGCTTGCACCCACTTTTTGGATTGAGAAGTTTGCGATTGCTGTATATATCTATAGGTCGCACCGATGGTTTTTATGCAGGTTGCGCTTAGGTTGAAGTTAAATTTTCTCGATGCGATCGGCGCAAAGCCAAACCCAGAAAGTTCTTCGAGAAATTTGTTAAACTTTGCGATTTTGGTAAATCCGCTTTCAAAAGCCCTTCATTCATCAAGTGCGATCGATTTCAATCCGATGGAATTGACGGGGTCGCGGTACAAATGCGATCGCGTCCGGAGGCTTTCGCCCGATCGAGAGCGCGATCGGCCGCACGGTACAAACTTGTCAAATCCTTACCGTGATGGGGATACTCCGCCACACCCGCACTCACGGTCACTCGCAACGGAGCATGTCCCTTCACCATAAAGATTTCCGATCGCACCGCCTCTAGCACCTGAGACAGCCGCCGCATGGCATCGTGTTGGTTCATCCCGTACATGCCGATGGCAAACTCTTCTCCCCCCCAACGAGCCACGAGATCGTCGCTTCTAAACTGCTGTTGCAAAATCGTACCGATGCGTTTGAGGACCCGATCGCCGGTTTCGTGGCCGACGGTGTCGTTGACGCGCCGGAAATGGTCTAAATCGACGATCGCTAAGCACAGGGGTTGATTGTAGGTATTCGCCAGACGCAAGTAGCGGTAAAGTTCCTTGGTGGATTGGCTGCGATTGGCCACTCCGGTGAGGGGATCGGTTTCGGCGATCGTCCGCAGCAGTTGCAGGCGTTCGAGGCGGTTGAAAATCCGGGTCATCAACTCCGGTTCCGTCACCGGTTTGGGAACGTAGTCATCGGCTCCAGCTTGGTAGAGGCGGTGAATCGTTCCGTCATCTCGATCGCCCGAGAGAAACAAAATCGGCAGTTGGTTCCAGATACTATCGTTACGCACCACCTGACACAGTTCGATCCCGCTAATATGAGGCATTTGTACGTCTAAAATCAGCAAATCCGGCACCGTGGCTTCGAGGATTTGCCAAAATTGCCGCGTATCTTCAAGGGGGTGCAACTCGATGCCCCAAGGGGTGAGGAAGCGAGCCAAAACTTTGAGAATTAAGGGATCGTCATCCACCGCCAGGATGCGAGGTCGAAACGCACTGTATCGCTCGAGGGTATCGCGAACGGTTGCCAGGATGCGATCGGGGGGAATGGGTTTGGGCAAAAAGGCCTGTCCCCCCAATCGAGCGACCGAGACCCGATCGCTAAATCCATCTCGCACGGTACACACCAAAACCGGCACTTTCGGCAATTGGGTCGATAATTCCTCCAGAAACGCTAAGCCGTTGTCGTCAGAATGGGGAAACGTAAGTTCGAGAACGATGATATTGGGAGTCGAACGGGCAATGGCCGCCCTAGCTTCATCGAGGGTGCGGGCGACTTCCACCTGGATGTTCCAATGGGTGCCGCTAATTTGCAGTTCTCGGGTGAGTTCTCCATCGCTATCAATTGCCAACAATCGCGGGGGTGTTTGGGGAGCGAACCTATCTTTAGCCAGCTCGGCACTATGGGGATGGGTCTCTTCCGCGGGCCGATCGAGAAAGGGTTCGGGCAGTACGATCGAGCTTGAGGTCGATCCGGTTTCGCGGGCGGAACTCGACGGTACGAGTTGCGGTTCTTCGAGCAGGCGATACAACTGGGCGAGCATCGATTCGATGGGAGACAGCAAACTCGATCGATTCTTGGGATTCAATGCGACGAGTTCGAGCCAACAGGTTTCGATATCCCGAGCCAGGCGCGATCCCTCGGGCAACCCGAACATCCCCAAAGACCCGGCGAGTTTGTGGGCTTGTTGTTGGGCGTTGTGTTGCAGAGTCTCGTCGAGCGTCCCGTTTTGAACCGCTCGCAGTGCGTCTTCGATGATATTGACTCGCTCTAAAATGGGTTCTTTGAACTGCTCCCACCCCTGAGAATCGGAGGTGGCGGTTTGAGCTTCCTCTGATGGGGATGGGCTTGGCGGTAACGGCTTGAGACGATATCCAATTCCATAGACCGTTTCGATCGCCTCTTCCACGCCACACCCTCTGAGCTTGCGTCGCAATCCTTTGACGTGAGCGCGAACGGTTTCTTCCCCAGGGGGAGTATCGAAAGACCAAAGATGCTCTAAAATCGCCCCTCGGCTGAAGACGTGGCGGGGATGGCGCAAGAACAATTCTAAGAGGCTGTATTCTTTGGGGGTCAGCCGCACCAGCCGTCCTCGATACATCACCTCGCAGGAGCTGGGGTTGAGGCTCAAATCTCCCCACACCAAAACCGGAGCACCCGGCGCGGTTTGGCGACGCAACAGGGCGCGAATCCGAGCGAGTAATTCTTCCATCGGACAGGGTTTGACGACGTAATCGTCAGCGCCCGCGTCCAAACCTTCCACTTTGTCGGCACTGGCATCTCGGGCCGTCAGCAGCAGAACGGGGGTGTTATACCCTTCTTTTCGCAATCGCCGACACAAGCTAATGCCGTCGAGTTTGGGCAAGCTGACATCGAGCAGCAGCAGATCGTAGGTGAAACTGCAAGCATAGTCCCACCCTTGTTCGCCATCGTTCGCCATATCGACGACGTAGTGTTGTTGTCTTAGAACATCGCTGACGACGGTGGCTAATGCTTCATCATCCTCGACAAATAAAATTCTCATAGACTAGTGCCTAAGATTTCGAAAATCGCAAATGAAAACAACATGGGTGGAAGTTCGATGGAAAAGAGACGAGCGATCGACGCCGTGAGGAAAATTGACACAAATGCACGATCGCTCCACAGATGCAACTCGCGATCCTAGGTGTCTATTCTATGAGATCGCTCTGGCTTGGAGAATAACGCAGTTCGTGTCGCGATGTCGTGATTTAGATCGCAAACTTCGTGGTTTTCCTCACAGTTTTGCCCCACTTGACAAGATGGCTCGGCCTGACTTCTTTTGCCCTACAGAGGGAGTCGTTCATCAATTGCACCCGAGGAGCGACCTTGAGATCGTCGCCCAATACTGACTCCAATTCTGCGATGCGCTCTAACAAACCGAACGGACTGGGGTTCTAAAAAGTGTCAGTGTTAAGATTTGAAAATTTTCGCATCGAACGAGACTCACTAATTCTTGACCCTAGATAAAGAGTCGATTTAATGTATTGACTCAGGTGTGAAAAAATCAATACTTCGATCTAAATCTTCTCAATTGAAAACACATTTTTTTCGATTCGGTTGAAAATTTGAATGTCGCGAGTCGAACTGGTTTTCAGTCAGGTCATCCCTGGTGTCACCTTTATCTGAGACGATGGTTTGATGTGTGAACTGGCGAGCGCTCGCCAAAGTGGATACAAAATTTTACACATATATTATGATAACTTATTCTAAGTTAACATATCTTGATTTTAGGTTCTCCTATCTAGAAAATTTACAGGAGTATTTATGTACATCGTACAAATTGCCTCGGAGTGTGCCCCTGTTATCAAAGCTGGTGGTTTGGGGGATGTCGTCTACGGTCTCAGTCGAGAGTTAGACAATCAAGGTCATTGCGTCGAGCTGATTTTACCCAAATACGACTGTATGCGCTACGACCATATTTGGGGACTCCACGAGGCTTACCGCGACTTATCGGTACCTTGGTTTGGTGGGGCAATTCACTGTTCCGTTTATTGCGGTTGGGTTCACGGACGAGTTTGCTTTTTCATCGAACCCCACTCGGGCGATAATTTCTTTAACCGGGGTCAGTACTACGGTGCTTTAGACGACCATATGCGGTTTGCCTTTTTCAGTAAAGCCGCTCTGGAATTTTTGCTGGCGAGCAATAAGCGACCCGATGTCATTCACTGCCACGACTGGCAAACGGGTCTAATACCGGTGATGCTCTACGAAATGTATCAGTATCACGGTATGGGGAACCAACGAGTGTGTTACACCATCCATAACTTCAAACACCAAGGGATTGGCGGTGCTGACGTGCTGTGGGCAACGGGTTTGAATCAGGAACCCTACTACTTCCACTACGATCGCCTGCGCGATAACTTCAACCCCTTCGCCTTGAACATGATGAAAGGGGGTATCGTCTATTCCAATTTCGTGAATACGGTTTCGCCCCACCACGCCTGGGAAGCGCGATACTCGGGAATTAGCTACGGATTGGGACATACCCTCGAATTACATCACTACAAATTTGGCGGTATTCTCAACGGCATCGATTACGGAGTTTGGAATCCCCAAGAAGATCGCTACATTCCCGAACCCTACGACACAGAACACTTCGAGAGCAAAGCCAAGAACAAAAAAGCCCTACGGGAGCGTTTGCTCTTGCGCGACGCCGACAAGCCGCTGGTTGCGTTTATCGGTCGCTTAGACGACCAAAAAGGCGTTCATCTGGTACATCACTCCATTTACTACTCCCTCGCCCACAACGCCCAATTCGTGCTTCTCGGTTCGGCAACGGAACCCGGCATCAACGACTGGTTCTGGCACGAGAAATGCCACCTCAACGAGAATCCCGATTGTCATATCGAGCTGGGCTTCAACGAAGAACTCGCCCATTTGATTTATGCCGGGGCAGATATTATCGTCGTTCCGAGTAACTACGAACCCTGTGGTTTGACGCAAGTCATCGGACTTCGCTACGGTACCGTTCCCGTGGTGCGCGGCGTCGGTGGTTTGGTCAATACCGTATTCGATCGCGACTACGAATCGGAAAAACTGCCCGAAGAGCGTAACGGCTACGTCTTCTATCAAACAGATAGTTCGGCACTCGAATCGGCACTCGATCGCGCTATTGGCTTGTGGCACTACTATCCAGAAGAGTTCCGCAAACTTGCCACTCAAGGGATGGAATACGACTACTCTTGGAAAGATCCCGGTGAGAAATACGTGGGAATCTACGATTTCATCCGTCACAAGTAACTTCTGCGGTGAAGTGACATACTCCCGACGCTCCCCTAGCGGGAGAGCGCGGGCGGAGCGAAGCGGAGGGTTCTTACCAACTCCACCCAACGGTTCGGATGCGCTGGTTCGCTTTATTGACGACACGGGATGCCCCTGGGCACCGGTTCTTTTCTTGAATTTGTTTGAGTTAACAGGTGGCGGTTAGCACTTATTGGTCTTACCTGCTTTGGATATTATATCCGACCTGCCATTCATGAGTCAGTGCGGTCTTGGGGAGCCAGTCTGGTCTTGGGGTCTCCCCAAGTGGAGGAACTGGCGTGTCTCCCCAAGTAGAGCAACTGGCGTCCCGACGCTCATTTGATGCGACGCGGAATCAAAGATTCCTTGAACCGTCGCCAAATAGAGCGCGGGGCTGCTGGCAGGCTAGCTCAACCCATTACTCCGGGTTTTCTGGTTGCGAGCTGGAAAACCCGGTTTTCGATGGGGAGATACGGGGATGGGGTGATGGGGCGATCTCAAGTTCGGATAATCACGGACAAAAAGCGGACTCATTGTCAATTGTCCATTCACTCTCCTAACGGTCGGCGTTACCCTTAACAAAGGATCCGACCGCGACCTCCTGCCCCCACCGGTATTCTCATTAACTTGGCGGTCGCTATAAAATAAAAGCACCCTTCACCTCTTCGAGAGTAATGAAACGACGCCATCTCATCGGTACGGCAACGGCTGGGGCTGCCTTCTTAAGTGCTTGTAGTTCTCAAAGCCAACCTCCCCCCGATCGCAATTCTTCGAGAACACCCATATCTTCCACTCCCACCCTTCGCTGGCGCATGGCCACCAGTTGGCCCAAATCTCTCGATATTCTCTTTGGCGGTGCGGAACTCATTTGCCGTCAGGTCGATGCGATGACCGACGGACGCTTTATCATCACCCCCTATGAAGCCGGGGAAATCGTCCCCGGATTTGGAGTGCTCGATGCCGTTGCCGATGGCACCGTCGAATGCGGTCACAGCGCCAGTTACTATTACTTTGACAAACAACCCGCCCTTGCGTTTGGCACTAACGTTCCCTTCGGATTGTCGGCCGAGCAGCAAAATGCATGGCTCTATTACGGTGGCGGTTCGGAAATCGTCAACGAACTCTACGCCGATTTTGGTATTACCAGCGTTCCTGCGGGTAATACCGGGGTGCAAATGGGGGGCTGGTTTCGGCGCAAAATTAATACCGTTGCCGATTTAAACGGGTTGAAAATGCGGATTCCGGGTCTCGGGAGTGAGGTAATGGCTCGCTTAGGCGTCCAGGTGCAAGTACTGCCAGCCAACGAAATTGTCGCGGCACTGTTTAAGGGTGACATTGATGCGGTGGAGTGGAACAATCCCTACGACGACGAAACGATGGGGCTTCACGAGGCGGCGCCCTACTGCTACTATCCGGGTTGGTGGGAACCGGGCGCAACTTACGAACTCCAGGTGAATCGACGTCTTTGGGAAGAGTTGCCTGTTGAATATCAAGAAATTTTAAAAGTCGCAGCCACCAATGCCAACGTGACGATGCTGGCGGAATACAATGCGAGAAATGGAAAAGTGTTAGAGCGACTCGTCCGTAGCGGAACGGAGTTTATCCCCTTTAGCCCAGAAATCGTGCAGGCGGCTTATCAAAATACATTTGAGTTGTATGAAGACTATGCCAGTGGAGATCGAACCTTCCGTCGGGTTTACGATGAGTGGAAAGCGTTTCGCGATCGAGTATATCGTTGGAATCAAATTAACGAATTGAGTTTTATCAATTTTATGGTGGGGGCTTCAACAGCAAAGAGTTCTTAAGGAAGGTTCGCTCCCCCTCCGCTTTGCTCCCCCCGCAGTTTGTTTACACGAATCGAAGCAATCGGTATTTTCCCTTCCCTGTTTGCGAATTCGGAAGCGCGAAATTCCCCGTTCTCCCATCACCGCGTCTTCCCCCATGCTCCATTCCCCATGACTAAAAATGTCTAATGATACCAGCGCGAACGGCGATAAAATCTAAACTCTAAAACTTCCCGATCGAATGTCAGATACCTCCGGTTAAAACGCGCAGGCATGGAAGATAACCATCTTCCTTGGTCTGACTAGACCGCTGAGATTTGTTCTGGTACGTACTACCGGGTGCAACACTCGCCCGGTCTATCTACAAACCCGAGCTATCGGGTGTGGGACCCAGCCCAGACATCCTGAACGAATTGGTCGAAGGGACGAGACAAAAGTCTCAAACACTCTCTCACGTGAGGATTATCTCCGATGCAACCTGTGCCTGTAATTTCAGCCAAAGGCAACCCGCTCATGCCAACAAAAGCATCCCGAGCGCGGCGATGGGTGCGCAATGGAAAAACCAGAATCTATCCGAATCCACTAAACCAGTTCGCCGTTCAGCTCATAGAAAGACCATCCGGTTACTCAAAGCAAGAGATCGCGGTCGGTATCGACCCCGACAAATGCTTGACAGGGATGGCGGTTCAATCAGCAAAGTTCACACTCTGGAGTTTTAGATGAAGCGGCGCAATTTTATCGAATATGCAGCAACCGGAGCGGTCGGGGCAACAGCCCTGGGGGCTTGCCGGTCAGAAAAGTCACCTTCAACGACAGCCGTGGCCCTAGATTTACCGGTGATTCAGTGGCGGATGGCAACCAGTTGGCCCAAATCCCTCCAAATCCTCTACGAAAGTGCCGATTTGCTCTGTCGGCAAGTCAGCAAAATGACCGACGGACGCTTTGCGATTACACCCTATCCCGCTGGGGAACTTGCCGATGGCTTGAAAGTTCTCGATGCGGTGGCGGATGGAACGGTCGAGTGCGGTCACAGTGCGAGCTATTACTATCTCGATCGCGGTCCGGCTTTGGCTTTTGGCACGACGATCCCGTTTGGGTTGACAGCCATCCAACAAAATGCATGGCTCTATTACGGTGGTGGCTTAGAGACGATGCGGAAGCTTTATGCCGATCTCGATTTAGGGGTCATTAACTTTCCCGGCGGCAATACCGGCGCGCAAATGGGGGGTTGGTTCAAGCGAGAGGTGAATGCGATCGAAGATTTTCAAGGTTTGAAAATGCGAGTGCCGGGATTAGGGGGTCAAATTTTAGAACGCTTAGGAGCCGAAATTCAAGTCTTGGCGGGGGATAAAATTTTCGAGGCTCTCGAAAAAGGACTCATCGATGCCGCCGAATGGAAAAACCCCCATGCCGATGAAATGCTGGGGTTAAATCGAGTGGCTCCTCTGTATTATTATCCCGGCTGGTGGGAGCCGGGAACCAGCTACGAATTCCAGGTGAATTTGAACCAATGGCAGCAGCTACCCAAGGAATATCAAGACATTTTTCAGGCAGCGGCAACGGATGTCAATGCCAAAATGTTGGCTAAATTTAATGCGGTCAACGGTCAGGTGTTGGAGAATATGGTTTTGGGGGGGACGACACTGTTGCCCTTCAGCCAAGAAATTCTCAAGGCAACCTATCAAACGGCATTTGAATTTTACGAAGACATCGCCAGCCAGGATACGACTTTTAAAAATATTTACGAACCCTGGAAAGTGTTTCGCGATCGCATTTATGGTTGGAATAAACTCAACGAACTAAGCTTTGCAAATTTTGCCATAAACTTTACAAATTCTTAAAATTTATCAGTTTTAAACCCACACATCAACCGCTATCCTCAGTTGAGGGGATTGGGATAGAACTCTCAATTTCTAGCGTTTCTTAAGGAATCTCGAGGGCGATCGTTTTCTTTTGTTTCGCGGTTTGAGGAGCGCAATCTGAGGCAATTAGACCATTGATTGACTTGGGTTAGACTAATTCTATAAATTTCCTCTCTTGAGGTCAAACACCGGTGAAAAGACATCTCTCACCCATTTGGCAAGCACTCAAAACGAAGTTCTACTCTCTCAGTATCAGTCGCAAGCTAGATGTAGGTTTCGGAGTGTTAGTGGTGCTGACGTTTCTCGTCGTGGGGCGAAATTATCTCGGTGGTGCTCTGGTCGCAAGGAAAATCGATCGGACCCGAGAATTACACGTGCCAACGGCATTGACTTTAGCTCAGGCACAAGCGGATTTACTACATATGTCATCCCACGTTCGAGGATACCTCGCCACGGGAGATTCGGATTTTCGCCATCGCTATCAACAGGCCCGACAGAATTTTGAAGCGCATATAATTTTAGCAACGGAGCGATTACAAAATCCTCAGTGGAAAAATCGCTCTTCTCCAGAAGACGTAGGACGGCTGCAAGAACTACAAGAGAAATACGAAGCTTGGAAAGCGCTCCCCGAGCAACTCTTCGTACTCCACGATAGCGGGCGAGCCAATCAACCGGCACTACAACTGCTCGAAGAGGAAGGGGAAATTTCGATCGCCATTATTCTCTCAGAAATTGATAGCATTATCGAAGAACAAGCAACTCGAGCGCCATCTGTGGATAATAGCCGGCTGCTCGAAGATTTGGGAAATTTTAAGAGTTCTTTTGCCCTACTCATTTCTTCGTTACGAGGGTATTTAGTCACGCAAGATCCCTCATTTCGATTCGAGTATGCAAGCTACTTCAATACCAATCGAGAAATCTGGGAACAATTACTCATCCAAAGAGAACGGCTCGCGATAACCCAACAAGATCGCTTGGATGAAATCGCCCGCCAGCGGGATGCGTTTGCCGATCTACCCCAGGAAATGTTCGATATTGTTGAGGGGGATAGATATCGGGAAGATTTGTACTTGTTCGGTACCGAAGCAGAACCCCTGGCTGCGGACATGCTGAGCTTGCTCGAAGAAATTGTGGCCAGCCAGCAGAGGACTTTAGCGACGGAATTAGCGGGGGGAAACCGAAGTTTGACCACCGCTCAGTGGCAAACGCTACTCGGGGGATGGATCGTGGTGGTGGTGGTGGCGGGAATGGCGGTATTGCTGCGTCGGAAGATTGCGGCTCCCATCCGACGGTTGACGACGGCAACGGCTCGGATTGTCGAGGGAGATTTCGATACGAAAGCCAAGGTGGAATCTGGCGACGAAATCGGGACTCTGGCGATAACCTTCAATCAAATGACCGACTCGCTCAAGCAATCCCGGCAAAAATTGGAAAATTACAACCGCAACCTGGAGCAGCAGGTGGAAGAGCGAACCGTTGCCCTAGCCCAAGCTAAAGATGCGGCCGAGGCAGCCAACCGAGCTAAAAGCGATTTCTTGGCAAAGATGAGTCACGATTTACGCACTCCCCTCAATGGGATTTTGGGTATCGCCCAAATCCTCCAAGACTCAAAAGCCGCAACGACGCGAGAACGAGAGGAAATCGATATTATTTACCAGTCAGGTCAGCATCTGCTCGATTTAATTGACGATATTCTCGACCTGTCGAAAATTGAAGCGGGGAAAATGGAGTTGAACCCCCAAGATTGTGCGTTTCCCAGTTTTTTGAAAGGAATTGTGGAGCTGTGCAAGGTGCGAACTGGGGAGAAAGGAATTGAGTTTCACGATCGCATTTCGGCGACGCTCCCCTCAACGGTCAGAGTGGACGAGAAGCGGTTGCGGCAAGTTCTGCTTAACTTACTGGGGAATGCGATTAAGTTTACCGATCGCGGCGGGGTCACTTTCGCGGTCAGCGTTTTGGAGACTCCCAAAGGGATGACGACCTCGTGCCATTCAACGACGGCCGATTTACCCGAGGGTCTCCCCACTTGGAAAATTCACTTCCAAGTTGAAGATTCGGGGGTGGGAATTTCGCCGGAGGAACTCGATAAGATTTTCCTGCCCTTCGAGCAAGTGGGAGAGAACCAGCGGCGATCGCAAGGTACGGGATTGGGGTTGGCCATCGGTCAGAAACTGTTGGAAATGATGGGCAGCCAACTCCAGGTGAAGAGTCAGTGCGGAGTCGGCAGTACCTTTAGCCTGACCTTAGATTTACCCGAAGCCGCACCGGCACCGCAGGTTTCCGCAGCCCCCGCCACTCGGATTGCATCCAATCGCTTCGATCCCGAGTTAGGTCGGAAACTGCCTCTGGATATTCTGTTAGCGGAAGATACGCCGGTGAATCAAAAAGTGGCTCGCCGAATGTTTCAGCGACTGGGGTACGAGATCGAGTTGGCTCAAGATGGAATCGAAGTGTTAGAGGCACTCCGCCGCCAGTCCTACGACGTGATTTTTATGGATATCCAAATGCCCGAACTCGACGGACTCGAAACCACCCGCCAGATTTGTCGGGAACGATCGGGCACCTCCCGTCCGTATATTATTGCCATGACGGCGAACGCGATGGAAGGCGATCGCGAACGTTGTCTGGCCGTGGGGATGGATGACTATATTAGTAAGCCGGTGAAGGTGGAAGCGATCGTGCGGGCGCTCTATCAGTACCAGAATGCGGCTATGGTTTGAGATGTTGCAGTTCGTGCTGTTTTCGTTACCCAAAATTCTGGGTCAAACCAAGGCAAAATCCTCAGTATCGATCGTCCCAACATTCACATTCGATAGCGAGACTAACACCTCATCACCCACGCTAATTTGCGTGTTACTTCCCACCTGAGAAATGGTGAGTTGCGCAAACGTTAGTCCCCCTCGCAAACCAATAATATCCACCAATACGACTGAATGTGTCAAAATCCGTAGTGACTTTTCCGTCCGATCCAAAGTCAATATCTAAGCTGCCATCGCTGTTGTAGCGAGCGAGGGTGAAATCTCGTAATAACTCCTCACCCTCCATCGGAGATAAATTTCCAAACGGTTGCACGCCTGGATCGACAGCACCGACCGCCACCAAAATTTTGCCATCGGATGCAACGGTAATATCGCGACCTTCACTAAAACCTAAATCGGCAACAATTTTGCCATCTTCATCAAAACTGGTGTCCAAGGTTCCGTCACTGTTGTAGCGCACCAGTGCCACATCACCATCAGTTCCGCCAGTCATCACAATCTTGCCATCAGATTGCAAGGCAAGGGATGGAAAGTAGTCGAGAGTACCAATATCTGTTGTGACTCGACCCCCCGTTCCAAAGCTAGTATCGAGGCTACCGTCGCTGTTGAGTCGGGTCAGAACAAAATCACTTGGACTGCCACCCGTACCCATATCGGTAGCAATGAGGATCTTACCATTAGGCTCAATGACGATATTGGGAAGAGTAGAACCATCTTGTCGTACCACTTTCCCATCCGTTCCAAAAGTTGGATCTAAATCCCCCGCTGCCAGAACTCCCGTGTAAGACTGTTGCACCGCCATCGTCAGTGCTGCAGATGCCACCATCCGTTCGGAGCAAACTTCCAGATTCCAGCTTCCACCTTGTTGGGGGTTTCCTGTCAGCGTGGCAGAGGCAGCAATGTTCGCACCGGTCAGTTGTTGCAATTGAGTCACCAAAGATGGAGATTCGGTGAATTTTGAATATTCTCTGGCAACGTTACAACCGTAAAGCCAAATTTCGGCATTTTCTCCCAACGCCTGCCGCCATTGCCGCAAGTGGGGTGCATACTTCTGGAGGTTTTCGAGATTTAGAACGGTGTTGCCCAGATACAGGCAACCGGGAGAACCGTGGGAAATGATGTGGATAGTAGAAATAGCGTTGCGTTCTGCCAGAATGCTGCTAATTTGAGCGATACCATTTTCTGCTGGGTGCAAAATCGCCACTTCTATCCCTGCACGAACTCCAGCCGCGAGGATCGCATAGTCTTCGACATTGGCATCGATCAAGACGATCGCATTTTCTTGGGTCTGAGTTTGTGGCGGTCGAATTTCTTCTGGTGTCAGGGTTTTTGAAGAGAGAATTGCCGGTTCAAACATCATCACATCTCCCAAGTGTTCGGATTCCAAGTATTCAGATTGGCTCGATCGCTATTCATCGAGCCATCGAACAACTTAGTACAGTATTAGGAAGGCAACCGAGTCTGTATGCATGAATTTGAGACAATTGATGTGAATCGTTACAATTCATCATGCGTAGCCTCGATGCCGTCACACCAAGGCAAAATCCTCAGTCTCGATCGCCTAATCCTCTTGCCCCACCAGCCAGGGCATCATCGGATCTTGCGCCAGCCGTTGAGAGACCGATCGAGCGCCATAGCGGTTTAAGTGGCTCGGATCGGAGAAGTATTGGGGTTCGTCGATGAGCAGATCGAACAAATTGCGAAATACAAATCCCCATTCTTTGGAGTTTGCCAGCATGTACTGTTGAAAGTCTCGCTCGTATCTCATGCGCACCGGATCGAGATAGTTTTCCGTCAGAGGCAAATTCACAAACACCAGTTCGCTGCCTCGGGAACGAACGAATTCCACAAGTGACGAAAACGCCGTCGCTTGCTTGCCTCGCAACTGAAAGGACTTATAGTCGGAATCGTAATCGCCGGGAACCTCCGGGTGATTTTCATAGTAGGTCACCGGATCGAAGCGCTCGCTCAGGGACAGGAAACCATTGGCGTAAAGGATACCCGCATCGCTGTCGTCGGGGATTTCCGTCTCGATCGCATCTCCAGCGGATTCCGTGGCGATCGCATCGGTCTCGATGGCATCGAGGAGCAGACTCGATAATTCCTCTCGCCGCTCGTAGGTTGACGAGCGCGCCGCGACCAGGTCGTTGAGATCGTCATCGAGATCTTGATAGGCACCAGACAACACCTCAAAAAACGATCGCGCCGGTTCCGTTGCCACCGGTTCTACCGGTTTTTGAGATTGAATCGGACGCATCCCTTTCGTCAACGCTTCGTACCCAGCCGACAGAACGATCGCGTTGTAGGTGCGATCTTCCCGTCCGCTATTAAATGCCCGCGCCCCATCAGCCCAGACAATCAGTTCCGGCAGTTCTTCCGTCGGTAACACTTTCGCGAGCAGGAAGTTAATCACCTGAGCGGTGGCCCCGTTGATACCGAAATTAAAAATTTGAATATCCGGATAACCTTGGGTGGCTAGAGTCTGTTGGATCGTTGCCGGATCGAGACCCCGCAGCGATCTCGAACTGCCCACCACCAGCACGTCGGGGATGCCGAACTCGCTGACGTAGTTTTGATAGAGGGCTAACTGCTCGTCGAATTGGTTGCTATTAAAAGAGGGGAAAAACTCTTCTCCCTCCACAGTCTCCTCCGTTGCCGCCCGGTTCACCGGCTGGTTACCCGGCTCGTCTCCCGCTGGCGCAGCGGTAAATCCCGAGGGGTTAAATACGTCACCGCTCCCATCTTCCTCCCATTCCGGTTCCACCTCTTCTGCCGGTGGAGGAGACTCGCCATGGTCAAGCTGTACCACCTTCCCCGCTTGACGGCGAGCTTCCGCCAGACGGGCGCGGGATTCGAGCATCTGACCGAGCCAGAGATCTCCGACAAAGGTCAACAAAATCCCCAAAGTTCCCCAAATTGCCGCCGTTGCCAGTTTGGGTTCCCCAGCGGCGGATCTTCTCAGATGTGCCGCGGCGTCGAGGGATTGAGGGGCAAAGAACTGCGTCCGACACAATGCCGTTTTCAAGGAGTCCGTCAGACTTCGGCGCGGGCTTGCGGGAGCGGGACGATCGAGTCCCATCGCACTCAAGTCCGGTTGGGGCAGCAAATCCCCCACATCGGCTTCCGAGGCGGCAAACTCTGGCATCGCATCGCGACTTTGGACGGTGCGGCGGACGAAATCGACCCCGTAACTCCATCGCGGCTGCTTCTGACCGGAACGACGACCGTAAATTCGCACCCCGGCAATGCCTTTCAATTGCAATTGGCGCAAAAACTTGACAATTGGATCGGTAATATTGCTCTGCTGGGGGCAAATCAACCCTTCACTCATCACGTGCAACAGATCGGATTTGCGGCGAATTTTAATCCGAATACCACCGGTGAGCAGTTTTTGAGCCAGATCGGGATTGAGCAATCGCTCGAGAGAAAAGGCGATCGCCTTGAGAGAGCCTTCCCGCGCTAAGGTCAGCGTCGGCACGGCCAGACTGCTCTTGCTCGCGGCTGGTAAATCCAGCCAAGCCACCCACCCCGGAGCGCTCGGTTCGGGGAAAGAGGCTTCGTAGGGGCGATCTAAGCCGTAGATGGTTGCCGCTTGAATCCCTCGCGGCGCGAGCAGTTTTAACGTCGGGGCGATCGCATCCATCACCCGTTCTCGATCGGGAATCGGGAAGCGTCGCTCGACGGTGGGATCGCCATCGGTGGGGGCAAATCCCATCCGAGGACAGCAAAAAACGTGCAGGGTCGTTTCCTTGAGAATCGCCGAAACTTGCAAGTGCTGGGGGGCTAACCCTTGATTCAACCGTTCGGAAATGGCGCCCACGTCACCCCAATGGGCCCACGTATTGATAATTCGATCGGGGGGGGTCAGATCCACCCGCAACATCCATTCCGGCTTCGGTTCCCCGCTGACCTGACCTAAAATCGCCGCATCTCGAAAACCTTGGAGGTTCAAATCCCGCAAATGTTGGGCGATGGGACCGCCGAGCAATGTCGGATCGGGGGCGTAGGTGGATTCGCACAGCACCCACAGGCGGCGATACACTGGGTTGAGGCTTTGGGAGTCTTCTAAATTTTTGATCGAGACTTTGACGCTGACTCCCAAATGACCGAAGGCGCTGTTGAGTCGAGCGGCAATTTCGTGGGGGTTGTCGGGTTCGGCAATCTGAGGAGGAGTGGGGGTTTGCGGCGACCGAGCATCTCGATCGAGCTGACTCAACCGTTCTTTGAGCACTTCTGCGGGGTTGACCTCAAATCGCACCGTCCAGTCTAAATTGGGGGAAGTCGTTGGAGTCCCAGAGGCGCGATCGATGTCTGACGAGCTATCTATTTGCCGACCGTACAGAAAAACCTGCTCGATATCGAGTTGCTCGTCGGGGAGGGGTAAATCTTGATGAATGGCCTGGGAGAATCGAGCCATGACCACCGTCGCATCTGGGCACTCTTGACCCTCACACCAGATGTGTAGTTGCTTGTCCCTCACTTGGACTTTGAGTTGTATGCCCTGAATATCTAAGGCTTGATACGCCCATTGGGTCAAGGCAAGCTGGGTATCAACTAGGACTTCTCGATCGACGTTCAAAACCACTGACTCTAATCTCTAATCTACGAAAGTAACGTAACAGTGAGATTTTCCGAAGAATGCACCTCGGTCATTTTGGGCATAGTGTAACATTCCACGGGGGAAGTCCCGAGCCGGACGCTGGGATTCGGGTTGAGATAAAAGCCAAGTCGAAATTCTCCAGGGTTGGATGAATTCTTCGATGGCTCTCGGGTACGATGGTCGTCAGTTGTTGACTCGAACTCAGTCATTTTCGTGGTTGCGGGTCTACAGAAGGCGCTCGTCGCGATCTTCAGGCGGGTCGGTCTCGCGAAACGAAAAACCCCGAATCTGAAAAAGATCGCTCTGAGTCTTCGCTGGCAAGCAATAGACATCTGGGAGAAAATAGGGAAGGTGGAACAGGGGCGATCGATGAAATATTGATGGCAATTTGAATTTTCACCAGACGTCTAATCGTCACCCCAAGCTCCAGCGAGCTGAGCTAGAGTACTTCACACTATCACATTTTATTGTAGGGACATATGCACTCAACTCAGAAAAACCGATCGAATCGCGAAGCGCCCGAGACCTCGAACCTACTGTTGGGATTGGCGACGGCACCCGTTCTTGTGGGACTGTGGGGCAGCCGGATGCTCTCGGAGTGGATGCGAGACATCGGTCAAGTTAGCGAGGAAATCTTGCGTGGCGATCGCCTTCCCATTCTAAATTTTCCGCCATCGGAAGAAGATGGGGAGGACGCAGAAATTGGGTGATTGGGAGAGGACCGACATGGGGGACAGTTTAGCCCTCGAAGCTCCCGAGAGCTAGCGTTGCTCTCGATGCTCCCTCAACCGACATCCATTCACGAGCGATGTATAGCCGTCGCCACTTCAATGAAGACACTTCGATCGTTAACCCGTGGTCTTTCTCCCCCAGCTCAAAACGGCTCCCCCTCGCGATGTCCGCGCTTGGTAGGTGCGACTGACATCGCTGTGGCCATCGATTTTTGCCGGTGGGAGCAAAGAATGTCACACTAATGAGTGTTGCGGTCGCAGGCATAACGCTGTCTATTTTAAAGAGAAGAGTGGAAGTGGGAGCATCTGGCTCCCTGCCAAAAAACACGCTTGTGCGATCCATTCGATCGGCATCGATCGATTAAACAAAACGTGTTTTGACAACAAATCCTGAGTTTTGACTCGGGTTTCACTCTAGAAGTCACAGATTCCGATCGCGATCGGGTCAACATCCAGTCAGGCACTCTGGGTCTTGACAACCTCCATTCCAGACCGATATCGCGTCTGCGAACAACCGATCGATTTAAGACGTTGCAGCTTAGATGGGTAGTGCATCCCAATCCATTACCAACCATTTTGGGCAATGAAAGGAAGTATTCTCGTCGTAGACGATCGACCCGAAAATCTACGCTTTTTATCGACCTTGTTAACCGAACAGGGATATGAAGTGCGCCGAGCGATTGACGGTCAAATCGCGTTAAATGCAGCTCGATCAAATCCGCCGGATCTGATATTGCTCGATGTGAGGATGCCAGATTTGGACGGCTATGAAGTCTGCGGACAGCTCAAAGAACTTGAGAATGTCCGTTCGATTCCCGTCATTTTTCTGAGCGCGCTGAACGAGGCGATCGATATCGTTCGCGCTTTCCAAGTTGGGGGGGCCGACTATATTACCAAACCCGTCAAATTTGAAGAAGTTCTCGTGCGGGTGGAAAACCAGCTCACCATCCGCAGGCTACAACAGCAACTCGAGCGTCAAAACCAACAGCTCAAGCAAGAAATTTACGATCGCCGTCAAGTTGAAGCCGCCCTGCAAAAAGCCAACCAAGCCCTGCAAAACGCCAACCAAGCCCTGCAAAACGCCAACCGGGAGTTACAGCGCTTCACCGATATCGACGGTTTGACTCAAGTGGCAAATCGAGGCAAATTCGACAACGACTTGCGTCAAGAATGGTTGCGAATGGCGCGGGAACAGTTGCCCCTCTCCCTCATCGTCAGCGATGTCGATCGATTCCGAGACTACAACCAGACTTACGGTCCTCAAGCTGGGGATGAATGCCTCAGAAAGATCGCCCGTGCGATTGGCGAAGCGCTCAACCGCCCTGCCGATCTGGTCGCTCGCTACGGAGGCGATGAGTTCGCCGTGATTTTGCCCAACACGACCAATCGAGGTGCGATTGACGTCGCCGAAGCGATCCAACTTGCCGTTTCCCAAGTGGGGGGTGCGCGCTTTACTCTCAGCTTGGGCGTAGGCACAACAATCCCCGAACCCGACAGTACCCCTGAAGCATTTCTCGATGCGATCGAACGGGTTCTCGATGCGGTCAAAGCTCGTGGAGATACCGGAGAAATCGTCGCCGTCGGCGAGGTTCCACCGGATATGGGATAGGCAACCGCCTCCCCAACATCGTGAGGGTTTGAAGCTGTAATCTTATTACTGGACACCTCTGCTCATCTCTCTTCATTGGTCTAGATTCTTCAAGAATTCGTCTACATCACGTCACTTTTGCTTCAGTCATTGAGTCTAAACTCCACAACAGAAAGTCAGCACCGAAAAGGTCTATATTTTTCCAGATGCGGACAAATTTGGGTAGGTATTACAGAACGGTTGTGTTCTAATCAAAGAAGTCGTCCCCACCGTTTGTTATGAATAAACCCGCCTCAGGTCGGTTGGTGCTCAATCACTCAACACACATTCCCGGTTTGATTCCGATTTTGGAGAGGCTCACC
This sequence comes from Zarconia sp., assembly GCF_057467645.1. NCBI lineage: Bacteria > Bacillati > Cyanobacteriota > Cyanophyceae > Oscillatoriales > Zarconia > Zarconia sp. The sequence goes on along the minus strand of NZ_JBRJXU010000012.1, from coordinate 3,468 downwards.
AAACTCGAAGGAATTCAAACTATTACCCCTGGGGTTATCGGACGGGTAAAAGGTCATACGCCGAAATTAAAATTGCGGGTCTCCGTACCCATTCGCGGCGGGTTCAAGCTCATCGCCCGTCAGGGCAAAACCGTGCAAGAGGTCTTTATTCTGACGGTTTTGAATCAATCGGACTTGGAATCCGAAGTCGGTCGTCTCCTCGATCGCAAGTAAGATCGAGTTGGGTTATATGACTGACAATATTATCGCTCTGGCAAATCCGTCACGAACATATGTCCGGGGGCGTGAGTTATCGCCAATTCCGGTTGCGCACGGGCGATCGCCATTTGAGGCGTGACCCCACAAGCCCAAAATACTGGCATTTCCCCCGGATGCACCGTTACCGGATCGCCAAAATCCGGGCGATCGAGTCGAGAAATCCCGATCGCGGCCGGATCGCCCAAATGGACGGGCGCACCGTGGGCGTGGGGATACTCTCCCGTTACTCGCACCGCTTGAATGGCATCCTGGGGGCACATCGGCCGCATTGACACCACCAACGGTCCGGAAAACGCCCCAGCCGAAGTACAGGGGCGATCGCTCACGTACATGGGAACGTTTTTGCCTTCCTCGATATGGCGCACCGGCAACCCCGATCGCACCATAGCCGCTTCAAAGGTAAAAGAACAACCGAGCAAAAATGCCACCATGTTCTCCCGCCAGAACGAGGTAATCTCCGATACCTCCTCGATCGGTTCCCCATGACGAAAGATGCGGTAGCGGGGCAAATCCGTTCGCAAATCTGCACCAGAGGCAACTCGTCGGGGTTCGGGATCGCCAGGATCGGTGACATCGAGAACGGGACAGGGTTTGGGATTGAACTGGCAAAAGCGCAGAAAGTCAAAAGCATCGGATTGAGGCAAAATGACTAAATTCGCTTGCACGTACCCCGGTGCTAAACCCGGCGTCGGGGCATCCCATTTCCCTTGGCGGCAGTGGTGGCGAAGTTCTGCGGGAGTCAATGGTTCTGGCATCGTTCTATTTGGCTTGGGGTGAGATCGAATCCGGTTGAATAACCAGAATTCCGGTGTATGGAAATGCCATTTTCGTTGATGGCGCTTCGTCATCAGTTTATTTACACGATTGAATAAATAGGTTTTTTCCATTCCCCATTCCCCATTCCCCATTCCCCATGACGGGAAATGGGGAATGACACCAGCGCGAACAGCTATACCTTGCCAAATTGGGTCGTATCGGGCTATGTTTCGATCGCTGCATCGGGCAGACGACTCCACTCATTCCACGAACCGTCATAGTTGCGAACGTGAGGGTAGCCCAGCAAATATTTTAAAACAAACCAAATATAGCCGGCACGCGCGCCGATCGCACAGTAGGGAAAGATTTCTTTTTCGGGAGTTACCCCTTGGCTGCGAAAGAGGGAGTGCAAATCGTCACTCGACTTGAAGGTTCCATCCTCATTGAGGGTGACGAGATGTTCCAAATGCACCGCACCGGGAATATGTCCCGCACGTTCCCCAGGTTCCGGGGGGTTCATCAGAAATTGCTCGCCGCGATATTCCGGGCGCGATCGCACATCCAACAAAATTCGATCGGGATGCTCGATGGATGCGAGAACTTCTTCGCAACAGACGCGCAGATTTTCGTCGATGGGCCCGGCGCGATACTCGGTGGGTGCGAACGTGGGGACTTCTGCGGTGACGGGACGGTTTTGGGCGACCCACATTTGATGTCCGCCATTGAGTACTCGCACGTCGCGATGCCCAAATAATTTTAACAACCAAAAAATCCAGGCCCCGGTACCGGGATAGCTGCCATAGGCAACCACGGTCATCTCATTGGTAATGCCAGATCGCGAGAGGAGTTTTTCAATCGCCCTCGGATCGAGATTCATCCGCAAATCGGGACCGAGTACGTCCGCAAAGATATTCCAGAATACCGCACCAGGAATGCGATCGGGCGCTTCGGGCTGGGGACGCATATCGACTTCCACGATGCGCACGTTGGCATCGTTGAGATGGTCTTCCAACCAAGTTGCATCGACGAGAACTTCGGGATGTGCGTAATTCGTCATTAGTTTTTCCTCAACTCAGGATTGAAATGGGGTTCGTACGGGGTTGAAGTCCGAGCGATCGCATTAGCCAACCGTCGAGGTCGAAAATCGAGCAAATTCGATCGATAAAAAGCACAGAGTGCGAGTTCGTTAGAGTCATAGAGTCCGCCAGCTCAACGTGCAAATGCTTTAACAACCCCAAATCCAGGTTAAAATTGACCCCCAAGTCCCGCATAGACCTCGATCGGGTACACTTTGTATGAGGGTCGGGAAGTCAATCCCATGCAACACTTCATAGAAACTCCCCTAAAGGAATTATTTGACGCGATCGCCCAGGCGCAGACTGAAGACGAACTCCGGGAATCGATCGTGGCGAAGGTGGGTGCGTACTTTGCGGCCAAACGCTGGGGTTTGTATTTTACGAACGAGTTTCCCGAAATTGACGACAATACCCCAGCCATGATGAAGCGGGCGCTGTCCCTGGACGACAATCCCGTACTGCGCTACCTAGTGCAACGTCATGCGGCGATTCACGATGAAGCAATTCTGCCTCGGGGAGTGTGGCGGAGGATTTGCCCGCGCGCAGACCACGGACACGTGATGGTAGGTCCGACCATTTGTAACGGTCAACTCATTGGTGGCATTGCCGTGACCCGCCATCGGGACGATCCGGCTTTCAATACCGAGAATTTGGCAGATTTAAGCGCCCTATGCCTGCATGTTTCCACGCGACTCTCGACCCTTCGTTCCCAATCTGTTGCCACGACGCTTAAATGCGTTCGCGAAGCATCTCCGAAGGTGAATCGCCTCACCCCACGGGAAACCGAAATCGCCGAACTCGTGGCGCGGGGTCTGACGAACCGGGAGATCGGTCAAACGATCTGGATTACCGAAAACTCAGTCAAACAAGCGCTCAAGCGAATGTTCCGCAAACTGGAGGTGTCGTCCCGCGCCCAGATGGTGGCAGAACTTTCCAGTTCGATACCAAAACCGGCGGCGCGATCGCAAAAACGTGCCGAAATCTAGTTTTTAAAAAATACAGTCGAAGCCAACAAGCTTTGACTGAGACTCAATGGGCGATACTGGGTTCGAACCAGTGACCCCTTCCGTGTGAAGGAAGTGCGCTACCACTGTGCTAATCGCCCTCAGATAATTATCGTATCATGAAGCGTGCGATATCGATCGAGGAAATTTTGCAGCGCGGAGTTCCCAGATGTAATAAACGTCAGTTCGGGATAGTTTCCGGTGAAGGTGGGGAATAGGGAATAGGGAATGGGCATTGGTGAAAGGTGAAGGAAATCGCTCATTTGTCAAGGGTGCGATCGCCTGGAGTGGGAGAGAGGTCGATCGGAGGTCTCAAACGTCCTTTACGCAAGGGTTTAACCACTCCAAGATCTTGGTTGTCCTCTCGTAGAATG
>NZ_JBRJXU010000011.1:0-43386 GCF_057467645.1 Zarconia sp. | reverse complement strand
GTTTGTGGAAACGGAGGAAGCTTATACCTCGAAGGCATCGTTTTTAGACGGTGATTCTTTACCAAGGCACGGTGAAAAACCCAGCCAGTGGAGAGCGTCGGGCAAACGAGTGTCGCGGGGTTTGTATCGAGCTTCTAACGGTGAAGTCGTCAACGCCGATTGTAACGGCGCGGCGAACATCATCGCCAAAGTAGCGACACAGCTAGGAATTAACCTAGCCAAGGTCGGTAGGGGAGCATTGAACCTCCCAAAACGGTACGACGCATTCAGTGACTTGAGTCGATTGTACTGTGGTGTGGCAGACCGCATCACGATCGCGTGTGCCCAAGCCACGAACCTAGAATCCCTGGTCTTTTAAGTCAGGGAGAGTTCAATGGGTGGCAATTAGGTGTTTTTTGTGAGGGTTTTGGTTTGAAGCTACTGTGTTTGAGTAACGGTCACGGAGAAGATGCGATCGCCGTGCAGATTTTGCGCCAACTGCAACAACAGCCCAACGCACCGGAACTGGCGGCACTACCATTGGTCGGAGAAGGTCTCGCCTACGATGCCCTCCCGGAGGTTCCCATTATCGGTCCGGTACAATCTATGCCCTCGGGTGGCTTCGTCTATATGGACGGTCGGCAGTTGTGGCGGGATTTGCAGGGGGGCTTGCTCAAACTGACCCTCGCCCAGCTCAAAGTGGTGACCCGGTGGGCGAAAGATGGGGGTAAAATTCTGGCGGTTGGAGATATCGTACCGTTGCTCTTTGCCTGGTGGAGTGGGGCGGACTACAGCTTTGTCGGTACGGCTAAATCGGAATATTACCTGCGAGATGATATTGGTTGGTTGCCCCGACGCAGCTGGTTCGAGCGTTTGGAAAGTTGGTCGGGATCGGTCTACCTACCCTGGGAACGGTGGATGATGGGAGGCAAACGTTGCAAGGCGGTGTTCCCGAGAGATAGTTTGACTGCAGAAATCCTGCAAAAGCATCGCATTCAGGCACTGGATTTGGGAAACCCGATGATGGATGAGATCGCCCCTGAAGATACGGGGGTTCGATTTACCGATCGCGATTCGGAATCCAAAGAGATGGGGAGAGCGATGACAGTGGTCTTGCTGCCGGGGTCTCGATCGCCCGAAGCCTATGAAAACTGGCAGCAAATGATGCTCGCGGTGACCCGATTGCGAGAGACCTTTGCCGATCGCCGAATTGTCTTTTTGGGAGCGATCGCACCGGGATTGGAACTCGATCCCCTGCAAAAGGAACTCGATACCTACGGCTGGCGGATCCAACCGGGCAGTCTGTCTTCGGGAGTTCATCCCATCGACGATCCCGAGGCGATCGTTTTCGGACAAAGTAATGGGACATTGGTCTTGTCTCAAAATACTTTTGCCCAATGCCTGCGCCAAGCAGATTTTGCCCTGGCGATGGCTGGGACGGCAACAGAGCAGTTCGTGGGACTGGGTAAACCCGCGATCGCCCTTCCGGGAAGGGGACCGCAGTTTACTCCGGCTTTTGCAGAAGCGCAAAGTCGCCATCTCGGCTCTTCGTTGATTTTGGTCAAGCACCCCGATCGTGTCGCCGATACGATCGGGCAAATTTTGCGCGACCCCGATCGATTGCAACTAATTGCCGATAACGGTCGTCGTCGCATGGGAACGCCGGGGGCATCCCGTCGCATTGCCGAATGTTTAATGGAGAGAATGGTTAGCGATTAATGGGATCTGTCCTGGAAGCGCGATCGCGACTTTAGATATGATTTTGGCCTGCGATTTGAGTCTACAATTTGAAATCTTCACCCAGTTTGAAGCACGTCAGTCAGAAGCGAAAGGGTTGCGTGGTGCAGACCTTGCAAGTTTCGGACGTTTCCACGAACTCTAAAATCAGAAAGAGCACCGACGACTGGCCGTGTTTCGTCTCGGTGCTCTTGTCTGGTTCGCTCCTCACATTGATTGATAATATAACGGACTCTTGTCAATTTGTCACCCCCCAAACCTCACAATTTCCGAAAAACTGTCATAGCTCCCACGGTGACACCAGACCTAATCCCCGTATTAACAAGGAATTGAGAATTTTTTGCGTTCCACTTACCAATCCCGCTCGCCCGATGGCTAAATGGGGCGTTTCTCGTGCCACCGCTCCGAAAATCCGACATTGCCGATCGAATGTCTCGAACCGCTGACTTAAACGCTCCGCCAACCCGAAAATATCCGGAGATTTTGACCGATCGTAAGTATCGACGATCGCCACCCACTGGGCAATGAGCTGTCGTTCTGCGGGGTGCTGCAAGCGGAGGATGCGATCGCTCTGATGCAACCAGGGAATGGGATCGGGGGTTGTAATATCGAGTGCGTTGAGAGAGAGCAACCCTTCCCGCTCGGCTGAGCGCAGCAGCCCACAGCAGCGTGCGTGAGTATACTGAAGAAAAAAGGGAGATTTACCAGCCCGAACCGTAGAAGTACGGAACGGAGGTACATTGTCCGCGACTAACTGCTGCAACCAGTCCGCTAACCCCCCATCGACGATGCGAAAATCGAGCCAACCTGGGGGAGAAACGGTGACCTGGAACTGAATATTTCCCCACTTTAAGTTTTCTCCCGTCATCTCCTGAAGCAGGAATGCCAGCGTTCGGGCAATCTCGAGCGGGGGGAGATCGAGTTGGGGAGAAAGTTTGAAGGCGATCGCACTGCGATACTGAACCTCCATGGCGTTCGTATCCCGTTTGATGGGAATGTCGAGGAGGGGATAGTTTGAAGCTTCTAGAGCCAGTTGAATGCGATCGTACAGGATGGATTCTAGGGAGGGGAGCATTTTTTGGGGCAAGGGAGGCAGGGGGAGCAAGGGGAGCCGGGGGAGAAAGAGACAAGATTCGCTCATGTTGGAGCGAACTACCGACATCCATATCGCGAGTGGAAAAAGAGCGCACACCGCGTTAGTGGGAACATCTTGCTCCCTTTTCCCCGCTTCTCCCGTTTATCTCTTTGGAGCGTCCCCGTATCTTTCCAGCCCTCATCCCCAGACACTCATGTCTATTTTTGGTGAAAAACACTATAATATTTTGGTAATAACCACTATAATTACAGGTTAATTATCCACTCAGTTTATCTTTAGGCAACGCCCAACTGTGTTTACCACTGCACGACCTCCGCAAAACGCGATCGATTCTCTACCCTACGATTTATTTGAGGCGATCGCGACGCTCAAACAGGAACTCAACGCAGTTATCCTGGCCCATTACTATCAAGATCCCGATATCCAAGACATTGCCGACTATATTGGCGATTCTCTCGGACTTTCTCGCCAAGCTGCCGAAACCGATGCCGATGTTATCGTATTTGCTGGAGTCCACTTCATGGCGGAAACCGCCAAAATCCTCAACCCCGATAAGTTGGTCTTGCTGCCGGATTTAGATGCCGGTTGCTCCCTCGCTGACAGTTGCCCCCCCGAGGCATTCGCTCGCTTCAAAGCCGCGCACCCAGACCATATCGTGGTGTCGTACATCAATTGCACGGCAGCGATTAAAGCCATGAGCGATATTATCTGCACCAGTTCCAATGCTGTCAGTATCGTCAACCAGATTCCCCTGGAACAGCCGATTATTTTCGCGCCCGATCGCAATTTGGGACGGTACGTGATGGAACAAACAGGGCGGGATTTGGTGCTGTGGGATGGCAGTTGCATCGTCCACGAAAACTTCTCGGAAAAGAAAATCGTTCAATTGGCGATCGAACATCCCGAGACGGAAATCATCGCCCATCCGGAATGCGAACCCTCGGTTCTGCGTCACGCTAACTACATCGGTTCGACCACCGCACTGCTCAAATACGCTCAAACCAGTGCCCAGCCGGGATTTATCGTCGTCACCGAACCGGGCATCGTCCATCAAATGCAGAAGCGGATGCCCGAGAAACGCTTCATTCCCGCCCCGCCGATGACGAGCTGCGCTTGTAACGAGTGTCCTCATATGCGGCTGAATACCCTGGAGAAGCTATATTTGGCGATGAAAAATCGATCGCCGGAGATTACCATGTCCGAAGAGGTGCGCGTGGCTGCACTCAAACCGATTCAGCGGATGTTGGAGATGAGTTAGGAGGATTGGGGGATGGGGTGACGCGGTGACGCGGTGACGCGGTGACGCGCGGAGGGAGAGACAAGGGAGAGGAAGAAAGAACGTCGCAACTGACTCATGGTCAATTGACTTCTCCCCTGCCCCCGAAGCCCCCGAAGCTCTCCAAGCCTCCGAAGCCCTCAAATCCTATCCCCGAGATAAATCTGGCTGAGCAACCTCGGGCCAACTTTTAACATTGCGCTGTACCCAATCCATCCCCACTTCGTTATTGAGCTTCATTGTTTGCGGTGTATCTGGATAGATTTTGGTCAAGATACACGCATCCTGTTCGACGATAGTTTTGCTCAAATTCAAAAATGTACCCTTCATCAGGTGAAATAGGGGACTCGAGGGTTGGGCAAAGAGCAAAACGTAGGTGCGCGTGTGGTTTTCGGCTTCGGGGACGAACAGATGGCACTGAGCAATTTTTCCCGCAACACTGGTACCGTGGAAAATCACCAGAGACGGGAAGTAATTTTCCAAGTGCGCTTTGAGTACTTTGGGTAAAGTGAGTACGGCGGGATTGCGGAGGATTTCCCGCAGGTTTGGTGAAGCGGTTGGGGTGCTGAAAAAGGCTTCTGAGTTGTGGCCGCGATCGATAAATTTCTCGAACCACACCTCTTCAATCCGAAACAAATCTCGATGAGTTCCATTTTGGTGGTTGTAATCGTGCATATTCAGCAGCATCGGCAACAATGGCGTTGCCACGCTTGTATCTGCAGTAGCTCCCACGAATTGGTATTCGCTAGCAATCCGATTTAAGATATCTGGAACGGGGACTTTCGGTTCGCATCCGCCGTAAGACCAGATAAAATCTCCTTGTATCGTTAATTCCAAAGGTTCTAACTGCGATCGGGTTTTCTTCTGGGAACCGGGTAAAACCGTGCAACCGTGGCGATCGAATTCCAAGGCGTGAAACGGACACACCACCCGACTCGAGCCGTCCTCACTCCCCTCGCACCAGCCTTCTGAGAGCATTGCACCCATATGGGGACAGGCATTCGGTAAGGCAAACACGTCGCCGTTACGATCTTTCCAGAGGACGTAATCGCGACCGTAGAGGGAAACTTTCTGGGGTCGATCGATTTCCAGCATCGATTTGTGCGCCAATAGCCACGGCGCACCCTCCAACATAGACATGAATTGGACTCCTAAAAATTCTTAAAAATTTCGATCGCGAAACAGGTCCTGCAACAACAATTGCAACCGCAAACCGCGTTGTAAAACATGACAAAATATTCGCGTTTAACTATAATTAGACCGAAGTTTTCTAATTTGTCAAGTCCGATCGCCAACTTATCGCTGTATTCAGTCAGGGCGCGGACAGTCCGATCCAACATGGGCGTATCTTTCTCCCAAAGCCCCCGAAACTTCCCCTGCTCCCAACAGTCACTTGTGTCCTAACACGACTGCATATAGCTATATCGCGCCCAAAATGCAATCACCCGATTCTCAACCCACCCTGCGCCGCCAACCGCAACAAGCTCGCAGTCAAAAGCGGGTGGCGCAGATTCTGGCTGCCGCAGCGGAAGTTTTTTGGGAAACGGGATACGAGGGGGCAACCACTCACGCGATCGCCGCCCGTGCAAATACGGCAGTCGGCACCCTCTACCGATTTTTTCCCGATAAACTGGCGATTTTTCACGCTCTGGAAAATCAACACCGAGAGCGAGTGGAGGAAATTACCGCCCGCATCTTTACACCCACTTTTGCTCGGCAACCGTTGAAAGTGATGGTGCGGCAATTGGTCGAAATTTTTGCTCGCTACTTTGAAGATCCCGCGCCTCGCGTGGTTTTTACTCAGTATTTCGTGGCACCTGAACTGTTTTCGTACTTTGATGAACGGTTTACCTACGGCTTAGTCGATAATTTCGCGCGGCTGTTGCGCAATCGAAATAGCAATTTAGCGTTAGACAAAAGCCATCTGATGGCAGAAGTTTTCGTGAAGTCCTATAACGCTATACTCGTCGTGGCATTGCGGAGCGAACCCCAGCACCAAAAGCGACTCTATGGTGAGATTCAAGAATTGATGTTTCGCTACCTCGAACCTGATGCGGGAGATCGATTCCTTGACGGGAAAGCGGAGACTAATGCATTGGATCGACGGATGAAGGCGATCGGGCGGCAATATCAGTTGAGCGATCGTCAGTGCCGTGCTGTTGCCTATGCTCTTCAGTACGGCAGTTTAACGATTCGAGACTTGGAAATGCTCTACCCCGGACTGTCCCGACGCACGTTGCAGCGAGAGGTGAAGGGTTTGGTGAGGCAAGGCATTTTCGTCAGTGAGGGAGAGACGAATCGGTTAGTGTATCGGTTTAATGAGCGATCTCTTTGAGATCGGGTGGTTGCCGATGCCTGCGCCTCAATGGGTGACTTCGAGATCTGAATTTGAGACAAAAAAACTAGCGACATCTTGCGTCATAACTCGACAGTGACTAACCAATCGACAAATCCGAATCATCGAATGAGTGTTTTCGCGTCTCTTTGTCTCTTTTCTGTCAGAAATCCATCCCATGCCAGCGAACTCACTTCACACGCTTTCAGACTTCTGAAACGATCGAAAAGTATTTTTCATGAATTCGAGCGCTCCATATAACTTAATAACCAGTTTGCCATCGTTGCCCGTCGCGTTTGCCGGGGACCGAATTCACCGATTTTGTAACCTTTAAAATCCAGTTTTTCTTTGAGCAATTGTTTATTTTCTTTAGGAATCGATCGCGTCAGTTTGACCGTTGCCGGTCGGCTGTCGATAAAATCGGGGGGGTCGGGATAATCTTCTCGCCATGCAGCTTCAACGGCAGTTGTATCCCACTGACTCGATGCTTCATCGTATCGATAGCCGAGATAATGCCAAACCAGTTGATTGACCGTAGCATCGTCGATTTCTTCTTTAAGAATTGCCCAAATTGTATCTGTTGTAAGAGGCGGTAGTTCTGACATTTGACTTGACAAGATGACGGAAATAGAGTTCTATTTTTTTTTGATGCTGACTCTATGACTTTACAATGTTCGGAGTCAAGTGCGATCGAAAAAATAATCGAGCTAAATTTAAGCCGATCGATTTCTGAAAATTGAGGATGTACTGCGATCGAACGTGCAATCGATCGATTCTATGGATTCAGAGAAGGTGGCGTTGTTGCGATCGCCAAACTAACGCCCTCAATTCGACGCAACCGATCCATCACTTCAATGACAGTGCCGTGGCGCACTTCTACATCAGCTTGTAGAACGACTAATAGGGTGGATGCAGATTGCAACGTTCCTCGAATTTCCCGCTCCAATCCATCGATCGAGATCGGCTGACCTTCTAAGAAGATCTCTCCTTGGGGGTACAGGGTAATGGTGAGGGGAATTCGCTCTTGGGTTTGGGCGGTGGTTGCATTCGGTAAGTTAACGGGTAAGCCCTCAGTTCGGTCTAGAAATACGCTCGCCAGAATAAAAAATGCCAAGATCGAAAAAATGATATCGATCGCGGGAACGATATTGATTTGAGCGGGGAGATCGGGTTCGTCGTCAACTAGGCGCACGATCGAGATAGCCCTTGAATCTAAAATGGTCTTTAAGATTATATAGCCGTATTCAGTCGGGTTAAGACAATAGTGCGTTCGCGCAGCGTGTGCGTGAGCACAAACATCTTGCTCGCGTTGCCAACGATACGATTATTGGAAGTGTCCTAACCACTATGAATACGGCTATAGGTAAAAAATTAATTGCGATCGGGCCAACATTCACGACGGGATCGATCGCATGTTTTTGATTTTGCACCATCGTCTAAAAGCCGAACCCAATCGCCCGGAAATTCAATGCCCCCGGATGAAATCTCGCAAATTTTCAACCCCTTCTTCACCAGCAAACCTATTGGCAAAGAGATGGGATGGGGACGATCGGTGAGCGACTAAATTGCAGTGGAGAAGCATGGCGGCACGCTGTGGTGCGAATCCGTTTTGGGGGGGAGTAGGGAATTCTTCATCCAGATTCTCGTTCGGCAAGACCGAACGGACATCGATCGCACTCGTCGAGATTGACACCTTTGGGCGATCGGCGATCGCGCGCAATGGGGGCAAACCCCCCAATTGAGAGTTGCTCTCGATCCCCACAAATCTCGCTAAACTAGGTAACAGCATTACTCCTACAGATAACAATTCATGTCAATCTCCCTCCTGACAAAAGAAATTCCGAATATAAAATATACCGCCACACCCGATCGCTTCGATGCCAGCTGGGAAGCTCCCCTCTCCAACCTTCTCGGACTCGGCCGGGCCGCCGGTGCGGATTTTATCGAGTTTTTCCTAGAGCGGGTGAACTATATTAACTGCCTCGCCGAAGACGATCGCATCACCAGCATTTCTCCCCGCCTCTCTACCGGTGCCGGGGTGCGGGTATTTCGGGGCAAAGCCGACTGTTACGTGAGTACCAACGACTTATCCTTTAACGGACTCAAAGCCGCTCTGGAAAAGGGATTATCGATTTTGGGACTGCAACTCCCCTCAGCAAACGCCTTTGCCCCATCGGTGAATTTGGAAATCCTGCGGGACTATGCCACCAGTAAAGAGAAAGAAGGATGGCTGGGGAGCAGTAGTCCGATGAAAGAAATGGGAGACGTACTGCTTGGGGCCAATGCTGCCCTAGAACGGCACGGCAAACACGTTCAGTCTCGCCGTGCCGTGTATTTCCGCGATTGGCAGGAAGTGTTGGTGGCCGCCAGCGATGGGGTATTTGCCCGCGATATCCGCCTCACGCAGTCAGTCGGGTACAATCTCCTGTGCGCTGACGGAGAGCATCGATCGTCCATCGGACAGCGGTTGGGCAGCACCGGAGACCCGAATTTCCTCCGCGCCTGGAATTACGAAGAGACGGCCGAACAGGTGGCAGACTCTGCCGGGAAAATGCTCTACGCCGATTACGTGGAGTCGGGAACCTACCCCATCGTTATGGCCAATCAGTTTGGCGGGGTGATTTTCCACGAAGCCTGCGGACACTTGCTCGAAACGACCCAAATCGAGCGGGAAACCACGCCGTTTATCGACAAGAAGGGTGAAAAAATCGCCCACGAAAGCTTGACCGCCTGGGATGAAGGTTTGTCCGATAACGCTTTCGGGACCATCGATATGGATGACGAGGGAATGCCCGCCCAGCGCACGTTGCTGATTGAAAATGGTATCTTGAAAAACTTCCTGGCCGATCGCGCCGGTTCCGTCCGTACGGGACATCCCCGCACCGGTAGCGGTCGCCGTCAGAGTTATGCTTATGCGGCTGCGTCTCGGATGCGGAACACTTATATCGCGCCGGGAGAGTATTCCAACGAGGACATCTTTAACTCGATCGATAAGGGTATTTATTGCAAGAAAATGGGAGGCGGTAGCGTCGGCCCCACCGGTGAATTCAACTTCGGTGTCGATGAAGCTTACCTCATCGAAAATGGCAAAATTACCAAGCCGTTGAAAGGGGCGATTTTGATTGGGGAAGCCAAGGAAATCATGAATGAAATTTCCATGTGTTCTCGCGATTTGGGATTGGCCGCCGGGTTCTGCGGTTCGGTGAGTGGCAGCGTTTACGTCACCGTCGGACAGCCTCATATTAAGGTGGATTCGATTACCGTTGGCGGACGGTAGGTTTTGGGAGCAGGGGGAGTAAGAGAAGAGCGAACGGACAATTGATTCGTTATTTTTCCGATCTCCCGTCTCTCATCCCCCATCTTTTAATTGGGGGAGTGTCAAAATACGGCAAAATCTGCTGCATCGATCGCCCCCGCATCCACTCCTGGCAAAGTCACCACTAGCCCCGTCGCCGCGATTTGAGTATCGTTGCCAACTTGAACGATCGCTAACTCCTCGAAGGTCAACCCTTCAATCAACCCGATAATATCGATCCCATCGGTGAAATCGGCGATAATATCGGTGCCATCCCCCGGACGGAACTCAAAGCGATCGCTTCCCGCACCGCCAACGAGCAGATCGTCTTCAAGGTCGCCGCGAATCACATCGTTCCCCGCACCCCCCGTTACAATGTCGTTATCTCGACCGCCGAATAGCAAATCGTCTCCTTCATCGCCATCGAGAATGTCGGCTTCCGTATTGCCAAAGAGAACGTCATTTTCACTATTCCCATCGAGGGTATCGCTGCCGATATCCCCCGCCATTACATCGAGTCCCGCACCACCGGTTGCCAGGTCATCCTCTTTTCCGGCATAGATGAGGTCGTCTCCACTGCCGCCATCGATCGAGTCGTTGCCGGTATTGCCAAAAATGATGTCGTTTCCATCATCCCCGTCGAGGCGGTCTGCTTCTCCAAATCCGGCGAGGGTATCGTTTCCCCCCAATCCGCAGAAGACGTTCGCCGTTTCATCTCCCAGGAGAAGGTCATCGCTGTCGTTACCACAAGTTCCCGTTGCTGGGAAAGCCGGGAGGAGAATATCGAGTTGACCGAGAACGAGGCGAACATCGGGGAGGGGTTCTGGGGATGAGACCAGATTATCGGCAGGGTTCTCGGGTTCGGCCGAAGAACCATCATCGGGATTGCCAGAAGGATTATCGGTGGGGGTCGTTGCGTTTTCGAGTGTATAGGTTTCGTCGATCGTCGGTTCGATATTCGGTAGGGGATTGCCAGCCAAGTCGGTGATATCCTGTTCCGTCGCTAAGTCCAGTCCGACGGTCCCGTTGAAATCGCTCAGGTCGCCTCCGGATACGGTGATGTCGTATTCCGAAGCACTTACCAGATTGACCTCGGTGACGGTGGCGGTGGTGGTTCCATTGACTCGGAAGTCGGCAGCATCGACGTTTTGTACGTCTTCGTCGAAGGTAGCGCGGAAGATGAGGGTATCGGCATTGGTGGGGTCGGTGGTTGGTGTGTTGCGAGTAATGCTGGTGAGGGTAGGAAGTATTGTGTCGTTGTCGATTGTGGGGTTGGTTGGAGTTTCAGGAGGGTCTGTCGGGTCGGTTGTCAGATCGAGAGGGGATTCAAAGGCTCCGATATCGCGGGTTTCGATGGCGGCAACCCCCCGTTGGTCGCTGGCCGTGGCACCAGTCCCAGATGCATCGATAGCGGGAGAACCGGCAACGATGGCGTGGGTTTGGGTGGAACCGCCGTTATTGCCGAGGGTGGCGTTGAGAACGTCGGCAATCGTCAGTCCGCTGGTATCGAGGACGATATCGGAACCCGTACCGATGTTCCCAGAACCGTTACCCGTTACCGTTCCCAGAATATTGTTGTTGTTGCCGTTGATATTGTCTCCGGATACGTCGGATGCCGCGCCATTTCCCTGAGTATTACCGGCAATAATACTGTTGCGGATGGCGAACGTGCCGCCGAAGCGAAAGATACCACCCCCATTACCCGTACCGTTATTATCGGCATCGGCAACGTTTCGGGTAATCGTGGAGTTTTCGATCGTCCCGCCTCCATTGCTATAAACACCACCACCGTTGGTGTTGGCTCTATTCCCCGAGACGGTAGAATTTCTCAAGGTGAGACTTCCCCGACTGTAAACGCCGCCAATGGAGATGTTCGCGGTATTGCCAGAGATCGTGGAGTTGGTAACAGTGGCTGTTCCTCTGCTATAAATACCTCCGCTGTAACGGTTAGCAGTATTGCCAGAGACCGTTGAGTTGGTAACGGTGACTGCTGTCGTACTGAAAATTCCTCCGATCGAGGCGTTTGCCCGATTGCCAGAGACTGTGGAATTCGTGAGGGTAACGTCTCTCTCTCCAGCAATACCGCCACCGTCGTCGTTGGCAGTATTGCCAGAGACCGTTGAGTTGGTGACGGTGATACTTCCCAAGCTATAAACCCCACCACCGTCAACCTCAGAAGTATTGCCGGAGATGATGGAGTTCGTGACGGTGACATTTCCATCGCTGCGAATACCGCCTCCGCTACCGAGATCTAAGTCAAAAACAGAAATGTTTGCCCTTCCCCCCGTTATCCTCAGTCCAGTCACTGTTAGGGGAACGTTTGCGGTAACGTCGATAACGCGAGAAGCCCCGTTTGCGTCGATGCTGAGATTGTTCGCTCCAGGACCGCTGAGGGTCAGCGCTTCGGTAATTTCGAGTGCCGTCCCCCCCAGGGTAATGGTTCCAGTTAATCCCGGCGCAAACTGAATTTCATCGGCTCCCGCTCCGGCTACTGAACCATCGACAGAGATATCGTTATTTGCCGCCTGAATTGCTTCGCGCAGCGTCACCACACCATCTTCGGCGATCGCATCATTGAGGCTGTCAACCGTAATCAGTGCCATAGGATCGGGATCTAAAAATTCTTACGGAGAATTATAGACAGATTCTAGAGATAAGATCCGGCTTCATGGAATCTTTAAAGTTAGACTAATCTGGCAGGTGGGCAGGTTTAAATTATACTAGCCGTAAAAATCTCAATTTTTCCTGCTCACCCTACTCGGAATCCGATTAGGAATCTTATGGTTCAAACCCTGGCGATCGCAGATTCGATCGATAGCTTAGCCAAAGCCGAAGAAACCTTTGAACTCGCCTACAACAACGAGCCATCTTTTTTTAACGAATGGACGATCGATCTACCGGAATTAACCACTGCCGATCGACAGCGGTTAGATCTGATGAAACAGCGCTACCTTTACCACCGTCAGTACGGACATTTATTAGAAGGAGCGGTCAATTTTTAATTATTGCATCGTTATTGGAACTCGCGGTATTTTACGATTTTGAATCGATTAAAGTTAAGTGAAATTCACGAGACGCAAATCCGAAATAATGGGTAACTCTAAAAAAATCTGATTCAAGTTCCCATTCGATAGTCGTTTTGAAAAAAATAAAATTTCTAGGCTTTCAATTTGACCCGTAACTGGATTGAGTCTAGCAATAACTTCATCTCCCAATTCTTCCGACTCTTGTTCGGAATAAGGCGGACATTTTTGAATATAGAGAATATCGCCGATGCGATCGTATTTAAAGGTTAACTTTTCGACCATTCAACTTCGCCTCCTGCGAGTTTGCGAGCGGTATATGCCGTCACAATCCAATGACGCATGGGATCGATATCAGTGACGGTGACAACGACCATATATCGACCTGTTCGTATGCTAGCAAACCATTTGACAAACAAACGCGCGCGATCGTCCCTAGCGCTACGGCGAACTTGGTCGGGATCGGCTAAAGTCGCAGCAATTTGATTTTGGTAAGTGGGTAAAGTCCCTGGATGAGTTTCGGTAATGTGCTGTTCTCGCTCCTCGGTTAACTCTACTGTGCTGTTTAAATAAGGACAGGAAAAATAAATGGTCATGGGCAAGGGTTGAATTCAGACGACTCAAATGGCATACTATTCTATCTTTAGAAACGGTTGTAGTTGAAGTCGATCGAAGTTAAAATCTTCGACTGAGACAGTGCTAATCTCACAAAAAATATAAAGCTATTCTAAAAAATGGGTGTTGTCAACCAATCGATCGCCTCTACCGCTCCGTTTTTAATCCTCTCCCTTTCCCTCGCCGCCCACGGGCAAATTATTCCCGATACGACGCTGCCAAACAACTCGATCGTCTCTCCAGAAAGCAACACCAGTATCGTTACCGGCGGAACGCAAATTGGGGATAATTTATTTCATAGTTTCGATCGATTTTCAATTCCCACGGGAGAAGGCGCGTTTTTCGACAATGCGATCGAGATTCAAAATATCTTCAGTCGGGTGACGGGAAATTCGATTTCCGATATCGATGGATTTATCCGCGCCAACGGAACGGCGAATCTATTTCTCCTCAATCCCAATGGGATTATTTTTGGGGAAAATGCATCGTTGGAATTAGGGGGTTCGTTTTTCGGAAGTAGTGCCGATCGCATCTTGTTTGAAAATGGCACCTATTACAGCACCACGAACACCCAAACCGCACCGTTGTTAACCGTTAACGTTCCCATCGGCTTGCAGTTTGGAGAAAATCCGGGAGATATCGTCAATCGATCGCGACTGGCTGCCTTCGAACCCGCGCCAACCACCCCACCAGAACCCGTTCGCTCTGAGGGTCTTTCCATCTCGCCGGGAAATACGATCGCCCTGTTGGGTAGCAATCTGATTTTCGAGGGGGGAACCCTGTCGGCACTGGATGGGGCGATCGAGTTGGGCGGCGTGGGGGCTAACAGCCGGGTGAATCTGACCCCACGGGGTAATGGTTTTGCGGTGGGATACGAGGCGGTGGACAGTTTTGGGGATATTCGATTGAATAATGCCGCTTCGCTTCGCTTGCTCGATCTCGGTAGCGGGGGAATGCAAATTCGGGGTCGGCAGATTGTTTTAGATGGTAGTTCGATCGTCGATGCGACGAATATTGGCGAGTTACCTGGCGCTGCGGTGACGGTGACGGCACAAGAGGCGATCGAACTGCGCAATCTCAGTCAGATGTCCGTCGAAACCTTTGGTGTCGGTGCTGGCGGCAATTTTCTCGTGGAAACCGGGCGATTGAGCGTTACCGACGGATCGTTGCTGCTTGCGGGCAGTCGGCGCAGCGGAACTGGGGGAAATCTGACCGTTCGCAGCCGCGAATCCGTGGTGGTGAGCGGTGTGGGGGAACGTATTCTCAGTACCATCGCGGTGGGTCGGGCAAATGCGGACACCCGCGACTTGACTTTCAAGACCCTTGGTGATTTGACGATCGAAACCCAGCAACTCCTGGTCAGTGGCGGGGCACAGGTCGGTAGAGTTGAGTTTAATGCCAATGGCGGCAATGTCACTATTGATGCTTCGGAGTCTGTTGAGGTGGTGGGAACCAGTGCCAATGATTTTATTAGTCAGGTGCAGGCGATCTCCGCATCATCTGGAAATGCCGGAGATTTAACAATTAATACCGGTCGATTGGCAATTCGCGATGGAGCGCAAGTTGCTGCTGTGACTCTGGGTCGTGGGAATGGCGGATCGGTAACCGTGCGGGCGAGAGAGTCGGTGGAACTGAGCGGAACCGATTCATTGGGAGCATTGGGAGCGGGAAGCACCGTGAGTGCAGAATCACAGGGATCGGGCAATGCTGGCAATATCACGATCGAAACCGATCGATTGACCGTTCGAGATGGCGGTAGAGTGACAGTGGCTTCGTTCTCACGTATTGCCAACTTCAGCGGAGATGCAGGAACGCTGACTGTTCGAGCCAATGAAATCGATCTGAGCGGGTCGAACCGTCGGGCAGTTCCTTTTCTTGTCAGTTCTATCACTGCTGAAACTCAAAATGCTGGTGATGGAGGTGTGATTCTCCTGGAAGTCGCTCGATTGAGATTGCGCGATGGGGGAAGCATTACAGCAGGAACGTTCGGATCGGGGGATGGGGGCACGCTGACCGTTCGCGCGTCTTCGATCGAAGTGAGCGGGAGAACGCCAGCACCCGAACGGATACCAGGTGTGGGCGGACTTGTGGCACTCACAGAGGGCTTTTTTCCAAGTACTATCACTGCCGAGACGCTAAGGAGTGGTAACGCTGGCGAAATTTCCATCGAAACCGACAGCCTTAGTGTCACCGATGGGGCGCAGATTACAGCAAATACGCGACTCGGTAGCGGTGAAGGGGGAAATATCGCGATTCGTGCTGCCGAAGCGATCGAACTGCGCGATGCCGCTCAAGTGAATGTCGAGAGTACCGGTTCGGGAAATCCCGGTAGTATCGAAGTCGGTACGGATTTTCTGCGTCTGGATAACCGAGGCCGTTTCAATGCCACCTCCACCACCGGACTCGGGGGGAATATCAACCTCGCTGCCCGAGATATCCAACTGCGCCGCCAAAGCCAGATCGTCTCCGCAGGTAGTCCCAGTTTCCCCACTTCCGACGGCAATATCGGCATCAACGCCGAAACCCTGGTTCTCCTCGAAGGCAGTCAAATCCTCACCAGTTCCCTCGATCCGCAAGGGGGCAGCAATATCACTATTGCACCGCTCGATACCGCCGATCTGGTGCTTCTGCAATCTCCCGATAGCCTCATCAACGCCGAAGGGGAACTCGCCATCGAAGGAGAAATCGATCCCGATCCGGCGGAAGTTCCGGATATCGACACCACCGATATTACCAGCCTGATTTCCCAAGGTTGCCAGGATTACGAAGGCAGCGAGTTTTACATCACCGGACGGGGTGGGTTGCCCCCCAACCCTCGCGATATCCGACCAGGAAGTTCGAGCGTGGAAATCGATTGGGTGGAGTTTCCCGACCAGACGGCATCGGCGGTAGAATCTTCTCCAACGGGCGATCGCCTTTCAATTCAAACCCCGACAGAAGACTCACCGCTCATCGAAGCTCAAGGTTGGTATACCAATGAATCGGGACAAGTGGTTCTCACGGCTAATCCGATTTCAACACCCCCCCACTCGCCGGGAATTGCTCCCTTAGATTGCCAGAGAATGAATGAAGTACGATCGCATCGATAATTCTTGATTAAGAGAACTCTACATCTGGTTGCGAGCGCTATAATTTCAACCATAATTTGAAACAAGTTTCAAGCAAGCATCCATACTTTGTTCTAAAAGTCAACCTATGGCAGATATCTTTGGCACAATTTTAGAGGATAGCCTTCCCGGTAACGATCTTGAAGGCGATCTCATTTTTGGATTTGCAGGAGTCGATACGATCGAGGGTTTTGGTGGAAACGATACCATTGCCGCCGGAGAAGGGGACGATTTTATCGCTGGTAATTTAGGTGACGACTGGCTCTTTGGCAATCAAGGAATGGATTTGATTCGCGGCGATGATGGAAATGACTCCATCGCTGCGGGTCGAGATGATGATGTCGTTCGGGGTGGCTTGGGTGACGATGCTCTTTTCGGTAATATTGGAGTAGATTTTATAGAGGGTGGAGAGGGTCGCGATATTATTTTTGGCGGACAAGATGACGATATTCTCTCTGGCGGTCATGGCAGCGATTGGATTTCTGGAGATTTAGGTAACGATCTCATCATCGGAGACGAGCCGATTTCAGAAAATACGAGTTTTGATGAAGTCGATACGCTTACCGGCGGACAAGGGTTCGATACCTTTTTATTGATGGTTCTGAATGATTCGGGCGACGAAATTCAATCTCTTTACCTGGGAGGCGGCGATGCAGATTTTGCAATTATTACTGATTTTCAAGTATTTGAGGACGCAATTTTCGTTCGTGATATCAATAGCCTCGACCTGACCAATACCACCCTCGATGGATTGGGGGCTGGGGTGAGTGTTTACGAAACCGGTTTCGGTCAGCGAGACTTAATCGGTTTTCTCCAAGGGGTGAGTGTTGAAATGCTCGATCGCAATCGCGATTTTCTCGCTTTTTAGAAACTTACCCATACCCGAGTACTCTACCGTTGCCTTTACAGCATCGTTATTTCTCGGTTGGGTTGGCGAGTTAATTCTCGGAAGTACCACCCTCACCGCTAGGTTCTCCCGTCGTTGTCGCTTCAGGCGTTTGAGTCTCGGGAGCGATCGCATCTCCAGTATCGACTTCACCTTCAGGAGCGATCGCATCTCCGGTATCGACTTCGCTTTCAGGAGTTGTGTTGGGAGTCGTGCCTCCTGGAATACCTCCGGGCACCGTATTGGGAGTAGAACTCTCTCGTCCTGGAAGTGCGGGGGGAACGGTGCCCGGAGGTGCGGGAAAACCGGGGATGGGATTGACGCGATTGCCGGGATTGGATTGGTTCAGTTCTGGTTCGTTCGTGGGGAGGGTTGCCAGGGCCACGCGATCGCCCCCGACCGATCGCAGCAAATCCAACACTTGTACCACTTTCTCATATTGGGCGATCGGATGGGCGTGGAGAACGATTAACCCATCGGGTCTGACTTCTCGATAGCGTTGGAGGATGCCGGTAAGTTGTTGCGGGTTCACGGAAACCCATTGCTGGGGCTTGTTTTCAATGGAAACCTGACCGATGGGATCGATAACCACCATAAACATTTCCCGCATTTGAGCTTCGGAGGTACTTGCCCGAGGTAAGTCCAAACCAATGGCTTGCTGGCGACTCAAACCCACAGCCCCGAGGATAAAGAAGGTGAGGATGCAGAAGATGACATCGATCAGGGGCAGGATTTGAATTTGGATGTCGTCGGTGTGGGTATCGAGGTTAATTTTCATTCGGTTTTGTCGTCAGATTCGCGATCTGGATTTGGAGAAGGAGAAGTCTCGCTGACATCGTCGGTTCCCGGTTCTCCTGGCATGGCGGTTGTGGTTTCGCCAGTTGTTGGTCCGGCTGATGGGTTTGGAGAGTGATCGGTTGATTCGATCGTGCCGACGTCAGGAGTGGTGGGAGTTGCGATTTCTGGGGCTGATGCGACCTCAGATTCGCCAACAGATTTCGTTGTCGAGGTGTTAGATGACTGAAGTTGCGTATCGGTTTGGACTTGGGTGACGGCTTGGGGTTGGGTGACGGGTTGGACTGGCGGTTCTCCTAAGGGTTCGGTGACAACATCCGGCGGCATCGTTGCTGGGGGGTCGATGGGAGTCACCGGTGGTTTCGGGCCGTTCTTTTTTAAGATCGGCTTTCGAGACGGTTTGGGGGCATCGGGAATCTCTGGCGGCAGGGTTGCTGGCAGAGTTGCTTCCATGGGTCGATCGAGTCCCCAAAATTGGCGATACAGTAATTCTAGATCGCTTCCCGATTTGCGGAAGATTTTGACTTGGTTGAAGAGAAAAACCTGAAATAGGCGGTAGAATGCGACGCTGACGATCGCCACGATGAGACCGAAAGCGGTACTGATGAGGGATTCCCCAATCCCCAGAGTCACTCCCGTGGTGGCTGCGGTTCCCAGGTCGCTGATACTAATCGAACCGAGCGATCGAATCAAACCCAACACCGTCCCGAACAGTCCCAGCAGGGGAGACAGGGCAATTACCGCTTCCAGGATTTTGTCCCCTCGGCGCATATTCGCCAACTCTTCATCGGCAGAAGATTCCAGCGCCAGTTCGAAGGCTTCCGGGCTGGGGCGATCCAGGCGCAAGGGCGAGTATAGAAAACGTCCGATGGGTTGGTTTCTCGCTTGTTTGGCTAGTTGTTTGGCCACCGTCCAATCGTGGCGTGCGGTTTCCAACACCCGATTGACGATTTGTTTTTCTTTGGTCAAGACTCGCATCCAGAACCACAATCGTTCGACGATCGTTCCCACGGACAAAATTGAGAGAAACAGCAGGGGCCACATGGCAATGCCGCCTTTCTCAAATAGGTCTGCTACACTCTCCACGTTTAACTACTCTCCCTAAATTTGGTTAGTTCCCGGGCAATCTCAAATTCGGATTTTCGAGGGCGATCTGCACTCAAAGCCTCACAATTCCCCGTTATCTCCCTTTGGCAAATTTACGCCTAATGTGAATTAGAAGCCAAAACAACGCCAATCCATCAAAAATCCTAGCTTTATAAGTTTTGAAAAAAACTAGAACGCTGAGCTGACAAGGGTCATCTGTCATTCACATTAGACGTAATTCCGAATTCCGAGTTCTCTCGTTACAACCCTAAGTCCGTGACGGCCCCCAAGCTACTCGAGGAAACCAACTTAGCATATTTTGCCATGACTCCCGCTCGATAGCGGGGGGGATTCGGCTGCCATCGATCGCGACGCTGTTGCAGTTCCTCCTCGGAAACGTTCAATTGGAGCAATCGCGCCGGGGCATCGATGGTAATGCTATCTCCTTCTTCCACTAGGGCGATCGTACCCCCCACGGCGGCTTCTGGGGCCACGTGACCCACTACCAGACCGTAGGTTCCTCCAGAAAAGCGACCGTCGGTAATCAACCCCACGGAGTCGCCCAATCCCGCACCGATGATCGCCGAGGTAGGGGCGAGCATTTCCCGCATTCCCGGTCCGCCTTTAGGACCTTCGTTGCGGACGACGATGATATCTCCGGGTTGGATTTGGTTGGCCAGAATCGCCTTGAGGCACTCTTCTTCCGACTCGAACACTCGCGCCGGTCCGGTGATTTGCGGCTTCTTCACGCCGCTGATTTTCGCCACCGCCCCTTCTGAGGCCAGATTGCCTTTAAGAATGGCGAGGTGTCCTCGATCGTACATGGGATTGTCCCAGGGACGAATCACATCTTGGTTGGCAGGGGGAGAGGAGGGGATATCCGCAAGCTGTTCGGCGATCGTCTTACCGGTGATGGTGAGGGCATCGCCGTGAATCAAACCCCGATCGAGTAACATCTTCATCACCTGGGGAACCCCACCGGCTTGGTGAAACTCCGTGGTCACGTAACGACCGCTGGGCTTGAGATCGCACAGGACGGGGACGCGACCGCGAATGGTTTCAAAATCGTCGATGGTGAGTTCGACGCCAATGGCATGGGCGATCGCCAGGAGGTGCAGTACCGAGTTGGTGGAACCGCCGACAGCCATAATCACGGCGATCGCGTTTTCAAAGGCTTTGCGGGTGAGGATTTGCTGGGGCAGAATTTGCTGGCGAATCGCTTCAACTAAAACTTTCCCGGATTCTTCGGTACTGTCGGCTTTTTCCGCATCTTCGGCGGCCATCGTCGAAGAATACATCAAGCTCAATCCCATGGCTTCGATCGCCGAGGACATGGTATTCGCGGTGAACATTCCCCCGCACGAACCCGCCCCCGGACAGGCGTTTCGTTCTACCGCCATCAATTGGGCATCGTCAATTTTTCCGGCACTGTGCTGTCCCACCGCCTCAAAGGCGCTCACCACCGTTAAATCCGTACCGTCGTGGTGTCCGGGTTTAATGGTTCCGCCGTAGACGAAGATGGCGGGAATATTCAATCGGGCAATGGCGATCGTTGCCCCGGGCATATTCTTATCGCAGCCGCCGATGGCGAGCACCCCATCGAGGCTTTGTCCGTTACAAACGGTTTCGATCGAATCGGCAATCACCTCGCGAGACACCAGAGAGTATTTCATCCCCTCGGTTCCCATGGAAATGCCATCGCTGATGGTGATGGTGCCGAACCGTTGGGGCATCCCCCCAGCGGCGCGAACTCCCACCTCGGCGCGATCGGTTAAATCGTTCAACCCCATGTTGCACGGGGTAATGGTGCTGTAGCCGTTGGCCACGCCGACGATGGGTTTGCTGAAGTCCTCATCTTGGAATCCCACCGCCCGCAACATGGCGCGATTGGGGGAGCGAGCGTTCCCTTGGGTGACGACTTGGCTTCTTAAATTATCTGACATCGATCGTGTTCTCCTGAGAATCACAATTCAAAAGGACAAATGAGAAGGTTAAAGGTTGCGCGTCGGTCCCCGTCAGTCTTCCATCTTTTTGCTTCGGGGCGATACTCCCAAAGGGAGTTGCGCTTCGCGAACGCGGATTGGGGATCTCGCGCCGATCGAGGAGCATCGATCGTTACCTTATTGATTTTGTCAGAACAGCGCGATCGTTTGTCGAAATTCTCCTGGGGAAATTCTCGCCGCTCCGATTTGTGGGCATTTTTTGACGGAGAGATTCCGATCGCACAGCGACGACAATGGAAATACAGCGACTGTCCGCCCTGGTGGCACAGGAAATATGAGAAGGGAACGAGCCATGATGAAAAGCATGAAGGTTGAGGAATTGTTGGCACAGTACGAACGAGGAGAACGCAACTTTGGAGAAGTCAATCTCGAACGGGCGAATCTCGCGGGTGCGAACCTCGCTGGGGTGCAATTTCGACGGGCCAACCTCGCCGGGAGCAATTTACAGGGCACTCGATTAGAAAGAGCGAATTTACGAGAAGCGAATTTGCTCGGTAGCAATTTGAGTGGTGCGAACCTTCAAGAAGGTAATTTGATTGGCAGCGAACTATCCGGGGCGAATCTATCCGGGGCGAATCTCAACGATGCTAACCTGCGGGGGGCCAAACTCGTAGAAGCCACACTCCAAGAGGCGGATTTGAGCGAAGCCTCCATTAACGAAGCAGATTTAACCAAAGCCAATCTTACCCGTGCCATTCTCAAAGAGGCGAATCTGATTCGATCGAATTTGCATTGGGCCTGTTTGCACGAAGCGATGTTGGAATGGGCGAATCTCACGATTTGCGTCCTCAACGAAGCGGATTTAACCCAGGCGAACCTGATGAAAACTTCCCTCAATAGCGCCAGCCTGACGCGGGCCAACCTCACTCAGGTGGATTTGAGTTTTGCCAAATTGAGCGGGGCCAATCTCACCCAGGCTAATTTGACGAAGGCACAGTTGAGGGCGGCGAACGTGAGTTGGGCGACGCTGCGGGGGGCAAATTTATCCGGTGCGAGTATGTACCGCACGAACCTGAACTGGTCGAATCTCTCGGGGGCGAACCTCACGAAAGCCGTTCTGATGAATGCTCGCATCGCGAACGTTAACTTTCGCGATGCCCGGCTTCAGGGGGCAATGATGCCGGATGGGTCGGCCTATCAGGGTTAAGAATTCGGAAGCGCGGAATTTACGCCATGTGGAACTGGTTTATCCAAAACCTGACCGCACGGGGGAATGGGGAATGGGCATTGGTGAAAGGTTAAGCTTGTGTACCGCTTGTCAAGGGGAATGGGGAATCGGGAATCGGGAATGGTTTTAGGTTTTAGGTGTGAATCCTAAGTGTTGGTCTATCATCCGAGACGGTCTAGATCTAGGTCGTTTTTCGAGTAGCAACACTAAATGTGGCACTTGACAAACAAGCGATTGTCCTAACCTTTCACAAATGGGGAATGGGGAATGGGGGATTTTTCGACTCGCTCACCATATGGCGCGCGCAAAAAGATTGCACACCGCGTGAATTCGGAAAGAAGACTCGGGGAGAGGGGGGAGATGGCGGAATTTTAATGAGTTTAGCACCCCTCAATCTCCCGTTGCCCCCGTTGCTCCCGTTGTCGCCAATTCTTCCGAAGCCCCAGAGTAGGGACTGACGAAAATTTGTATCATTATTTCTCTATATTTAATTAGACAAATTGTCAAATTGTTTGGGATTCTAAACAAACTCTAAAGTTTGTGGATAGAGAGTTTTAGATCGAGTTTTTTGAGTAAAATAAGAAGAGACTAAAAACGATTCGTTCAGTCATCTTTCTCTATCGATCGCCCAAAAAAAGACTTAATGCGATCGCTACTCTTTTATTCCTGAATGACGAGCGAAACCAATTTTTTCGCATCGTTTAAATCGCGATCGCCACAACAAAATCTATACCCACTCGCGACACGAGTCGTTCGATATTTTCTGTCAAAATTTTAACGCTCGAGTGTCAAAGTTCGATCGCCCAGTGATGAAGGCGATTGCCTGTGAGTGCGAGATTCCTAGTAGATTCAACGGTCTGAGGGCAGTCGAGACGCACCGTCAGATGAATGCAGCCCACCGAGCGGGGCGATCGAGGGAGTTGTTCTTTGATGTAAACTACACGCCAAAAATCATGAACGTCGCGAATATCAAACCCAAGCAATTTTTTGTCATTCTAGGACTTTTTTCTCTCAATATCTTGCTATTTGTAGCTTTAGTTTCCAAGTGGAATTTCTCATCTTTCTTCTCATTTTAGGAAGAGTTTTCCCGACTGCCGAGAAATTTGATACCGTATAGATCGAACGACGCTGTGAGGATTGCCATGTTGGAGTACCTTCCTCCACTCAACGACCACAATTTGCCCTACCCCGATACCATCCATCCGATCGTGGTGCATTTTGTCATTGCCATGGTGTTATTTGCCATCCTGTGCGATGCGATCGGCTATTTCACCCGTAATAGCCGCCTGTACGAGGTGAGTTGGTGGAATCTGGTCTTTGCCACGGTTTCCATTTTCATTGCCATTATTTTCGGTCAAGTGGAAGCGGGACTTGCCAGTCCCTACGGCCAAGCCGTCGCCGATTTGAACTTACACACCCTGATTGGCTGGTCGCTGTCGGGAGTCCTGGCAGCGATTACCAGTTGGCGCTATATCATCCGCTTGCGAACGCCCCAAAAGTTACCCCTGCCCTTTCTGGGGATGGGGGTGGTGCTGTTTGCATTGGTGTGCTTCCAGATCTACCTCGGCGACAAGCTGGTTTGGATCTACGGTTTGCATACGGGACCGGTGGTGGAAGCAGTACGGGAGGGAATTCTGTAATGATGTCGCTCTTTCCCCTCGCCGAAATCGGCGCCAACGGTCTCCCCTACACGATCCCCATTCATCCCAATCTGGTTCACCTCACCCTGGGATTGTTTATCGTTGCCATTAGCTTCGATATCGTCGGGGTGCTGTTCCCTCTCGAAAAGCCGGTGTTTAAGTTTCTGGCGATTCCGGCAACCCGGACGAACCTGTTTGATGTCGGCTGGTACAACATGGTGAGTGCCGCGATCGTCACCTTCTTTACCGTGGGCGCTGGGTTCTACGAAATCTTGCTAGCAGACCCGCCCCAAGATGTCACCAGTCCTTGGGGATTGGGGGCCACC
This sequence comes from Zarconia sp., assembly GCF_057467645.1. NCBI lineage: Bacteria > Bacillati > Cyanobacteriota > Cyanophyceae > Oscillatoriales > Zarconia > Zarconia sp. The sequence continues at coordinate 19,019 of NZ_JBRJXU010000011.1, read as the reverse complement.
AGTACCATGTTGTGGCACGGCGTCGGCGGCGTGGTGCTGCTGGCACTCATCGTCGCGATGACGGTGTGGCGGGGCTTCCAGCGCTACGTGTGGCGGCAGGACAAACCGCGACAGGTGCAGTGGAGTTACATCCTCGCCGGACTGGGGATTTTTGCCCTGATGTTCCTCCACGGAACCCTGGGGGCGCATCTGGCGGCTGACTTCGGAGTTCACATCAGTGCCGATCGTCTGTTGCGCGCCGGTGAAGATGCCAACGCCATCATCAACCAACTGGGACAATAACTTGGGACAACAATCGCCATGCCACGACGCACGATTTTCACCCTCATCGCCCTCGCCCTCGTCGCTGCCCTCATTAGCCTGTGGATGGGGCAACAAGCTTATGGCTGGATGCCCCCTCAGGCTTCAGCAGAATCGATCCTCATCGATAACCTCTTCAGTTTTTTAGTCACCCTGGGAACCTTTATTTTCCTGGGGGTGACGGGAACTCTGGCGTATTCGATCGCCTTTCAGCAGGCCGGGAAATACGAAGTGGGCGACGGTCCCCCCATCGAAGGCAATATCAAACTCGAGGTGGTTTGGACGGCGATTCCCTTCGCCCTGGCGATGTGGATCGCCATTTACAGCTACAACATCTACGATCGCATGGCCATTCTCGGGGATATCGATCGTCAGTCGGCGGGTTCTGTGACCGAGGTCGCCCCAGGCGAAACCCCCATTCAAGTGTACGCCCGCCAGTGGGTGTGGGAATTTCGCTACCCCGATCGCCACGTCAGCAGTACCGAACTCCACCTACCGGTGAACCAACGGGCGAAATTCCAACTCATCTCCGAAGACGTCATCCACGGCTTCTTCATTCCCGCCTTTCGAGTGAAGCAAGATGTCGTACCCGGAGAAACCATCGGCTTCGAGTTCACCCCCATTCGCGAAGGACGCTACCGCATCCGAGACTCTCAATATAGCGGTACGTACTTCGGGGCAAACCAAACCAACGTCGTCGTCGAATCCGCCGACGAATACGAAGCGTGGCTGACACAAGCGGCCGGACAAACGCCAAAAATTGCCGAAAACCCAGCCTTTGAAGAATTTAATCAAGCCAACACCAAACCCATCGATTTGGGTTGGAAATCCGTCGAACCCGCCCCACCCCCCATCGTGAACTACACCAGTTCCGCCAACGATAGCTATGAGTAATCTATCTGTCGATCGCACTCCAGAAGCGATCGCCGCCCAAAGCAACCAACCCTTCCCCGGTGCCCCCGATAACTGGAAGCGATTTTTCAGCTTCAGCACCGACCACAAAGTTATCGGCATTCAATACATTGTCACCGCCTTTATCTTTTTCCTGATTGGCGGGTTGCTGGCGATGATTATGCGGGGGGAACTGATTACCCCGGAAGCGGATTTAGTCGATCGCACCGTCTACAACGCCCTGTTCACCATGCACGGCACTCTGATGTTGTTCATGTGGACGTTTCCGGTTCTCAACGGTTTGGCCAATTACCTGGTGCCGTTGATGATCGGGGCGCGGGATATGGCCTTCCCCCGCCTCAACGCCGCCGCCTTCTGGCTGGTGCCGGTATTCGGCGTCATCTTTATGCTGAGCTTCTTCATCCCCGGCGGTCCCTCCCAATCCGGGTGGTGGGCGTATCCCCCCGTCAGCTTGCAAAATCCCACGGGGAACCTCATCAACGGTCAAACCATGTGGTTGCTCGCCGTCGCCCTATCTGGGGTTTCCTCGATTATGGGGGCGGTGAATATCGTCACCACGGTATTTCGGATGCGCGCGCCGGGAATGGGCTGGTTCCGGATGCCCGTCTTCGTCTGGGCCACCATGAGCGCTCAGATGATTCAACTCTTCGGACTGCCCGCCCTCACTGCCGGGGCCGTGATGCTGCTGTTCGATATCACCACCGGAACCAGCTTCTTCGATCCGGCCCAAGGGGGCGATCCGATTCTCTACCAGCACTTCTTCTGGTTCTACTCCCACCCTGCCGTTTACGTCATCATCCTGCCAATTTTCGGCATTTTTTCCGAACTCTTCCCCGTCTACGCCCGCAAACCCCTCTTCGGCTACCACTTTGTCGCTATTTCCTCGACGATTATCACCGGACTCAGCGGCGTCGTTTGGGTTCACCACATGTTCGCCAGCGGCACTCCCGACTGGATGCGGATGGTATTCATGTTTACCACCATGCTGATTGCCGTTCCCACGGGGGTGAAAGTCTTTGCCTGGGTGGGAACCGTCTGGGGAGGAAAGCTGCGGCTGGATACGCCAATGCTGTTTGCCCTCGGAGGATTGCTGACGTTCCTGTTTGCTGGAATTACCGGCATCATGCTCGCCTCCGCCCCCTTCGACATCCACGTCAACAATACCTACTTCGTTGTCGGGCACTTCCACTACGTCATCTACGGGGCGGCGGTGATGGGAGTCTACGCGGCCCTCTACCACTGGTTCCCGAAAATGACCGGACGGATGTACTACGAAGGTTTGGGCAAACTTCACTTCATCCTCACCTTCATCGGCGCAAACCTCAACTTTTTCCCGATGCACCCGCTGGGTTTGATGGGGATGCCTCGACGGGTTGCCTCCTACGATCCCGAATTCGCCTTCTGGAACGTACTCGCCAGTCTTGGCGGCTTCTTGCTGGGGGTTTCGACGATGCCCTTCATCCTCAATATGGTCGCTTCCTGGGTACAGGGTCCGAAAGCCCCCGATAATCCTTGGCGCGCCATTGGTTTGGAATGGTTGGTGCCCTCTCCACCCCCCCACGAAAACTTCGAGCAACTGCCGGTAGTGGTGTCTGAACCCTACGGTTACGGCCTCGACAAACCGTTGGTGGCCAACGATCCGAATCAGAAGTCGAGTTCTCCTCTTTCTTCGGAGTAAGTTTCGGAGATCGACTGACTCTCTGGCTACCTCAAGAATACCAATTGACAGGAACCACAAAGACTCAAAGAACGGGAAGTTAGAAGCACAAGATGAGATGAAATATCTCAAATTAACCCATTGTGCTTCTACCTCAAACTTAATTAAACAAAGCAGAAAAGGCTTAAGTCACAAGTAATAAGTGGTTGATATTCAGTCTGCATAAAATGGAATAAAAAAAATTTTTTCCTAAAAAAAATGCAAGCAAAACTTATTACTTATTACTTCTAAATTATTACTTGTTAAAAAATGAGCGTAACCGAGCTAGATCCGACACTGAATACCCACGATACCCACGCTGGGGAACACGAAGAAGACCATCGCATGTTTGGCTTCATCGTCTTTCTGCTTTCAGAAAGCGTCATTTTCCTCAGTTTCTTTGCGGGGTACATCGTCTACAAAACTAATACCACTGACTGGTTGCCAGCCGGGGTAGAAGGTTTAGAGGTGCGAGAACCCTTCATCAACACGATCGTTCTCGTTTCGAGCAGTTTTGTCATTTACTTTGCCGAACGATGCTTGCATCGGGAAAATCTCTGGGGATTTCGAGCGTTCTGGCTGCTGACCATGGCAATGGGAAGCTACTTCCTCTACGGGCAGGCGGTGGAATGGAACGGTCTTGCCTTTGGTTTCCAGTCAGGGGTATTTGGCGGTACGTTCTATTTGCTGACTGGGTTCCACGGACTGCACGTACTGACGGGAGTCCTGTTGCAGGGAATTATGCTGGGGCGATCGTTTATTCCGGGGAACTACGATGGCGGCGAGTTCGGCGTGGCTTCGACTTCCCTGTTTTGGCACTTCGTTGATGTGATTTGGATTATTTTGTTTCTTTTGATTTATGTATGGGAGTAGGGAATGGGGAATGGGGAAGGGGGAATAGTTATCGGGTAAGCATTCAGGTATTGTGCCGTCAATCATCACCTTCAAACTGGAATCGAGCTGATGACTTTAACCTATTCCTAGCTAAAACTGATGGCTGATAGCTGATGGCTGAATGCTTATGTTATCGGTTCTCGAGTTTTTGGATGAGGCTAGTAATCATTTTGCTTTCCGATTGAATTAGAGAAATAATAGTTTCTATGTCCTTTCGCTCGCATAACCCGACTCGTTGAGACAAAATGAGATGAGTTTCTAATTCATTAAGCGAACCTTTGGCGATATTTAAAAATCTTACATATTCTCCCGTGTATCTTCGTCCGTAACCTTCAGCTATATTGGCAGGAATCGATACAGCACTCCGTCTAATTTGTTGCACGATTCCATACAACTCTTCTTTTGGAAAAACTTTCGTGAGAAAATAGCACTTTTCAGCAATCTCCATCCCAGTCTGCCAAATTCTTAAATCTTTAAAATCGTTAATCATTAGATCTTGACTGAAAAAGAGGGAATTTCAAAATAGAAAATAGTATAGCGCTTCGCACTGGTTTATTTACACGAATCGAAGAAATAGGTTTTTTCCATTCCCCATTCCCCATTCCCCATTCCCCATTCCCCATTCCCCATTCCCCATTCCCCATTCCCCGTTCCCCATTCCCCATTCCCTATTCCCCGTTCCCTATTCCCATTCCCCGTTCCCCATTCCCATTAAACTTATGATTATCGACGATCGACACTACGATATCATCATCATCGGCACCGGCGCGGGGGGTGGAACTCTCGCCGGTAAGTTAGCCCCCACGGGCAAGCAGATTTTAATTCTCGAACGGGGGGATTTTATGCCCCTAGAAGAGCAAAATCGCACCAGCGTCGATGTTTTCAAGCGGGAACGCTACCACGCTCCGAGTCCTTGGTACGATAGCGAGGGGGAGGTGTTCTGGCCGCAGACGAATTATGCCGTGGGGGGAAATACAAAAATCTACGGCGCGTCTCTGATGCGGATGCGGGAGCGAGATTTTGACGAAATTGCCTATCCCGAGGGGGTGTCTCCGGCCTGGGAACTGAAATACGCCGACTTTGAACCCTACTATACCGAAGCCGAACAACTCTACATGGTTCACGGTGAGTCGGGAGGCGATCCCACAGAACCCGATCGCAGCGGCGACTATTCCTACAAGCCAGAACCCCACGAACCGCAAATTCAGCCGATTGTTGAAGCCCTTTCCGAACAAGGACTCCACCCAACCTCTCTACCCCTAACCCTCACCCTGCGCGATGACGATCCCACGGGGGATTCGCAAGTATTTGGCATCGATCCCGCCGTTCAATACGAGAACGTCACCTTGAAAACCTCAGCGGAGGTGGTTGCCCTCCACACCAACCTCTCGGGACAAACGGTGAAAGCGGTGGAAGCGAAAATCGGCACTCAGTCGTTTCTGTTTACCGGGGAAATCGTGGTGGTGGCTTGCGGGGCGATTAATTCGGCGGCCCTGCTGCTCAAATCGGCAAATGAAAAACATCCCAACGGGTTGGCCAACGGTTCGGGTTTGGTGGGGCGCAACCTGATGCAACATCAAATGACGGCTGTGGTGCAGTTGGCTTCCAAAGCCAATTCCGGGACGTTTCGCCGCAGTGTCAGCGTCAACGATTTCTATTGGGGAGACGAAAACTATGCTTACCCCATGGGGCATATCGAGAATGCCGGGGGATTGTTGCAGGATGTGATTTTTGCCGAGTCTCCCCCCCTGCTGTCAGTAGCGGCGAAGTTACTACCCCAATTCGGTCTCAAACAACTGGCAATGCGATCGATTGGTTGGTGGGTACAAACGGAAGTGCTGCCGGATACCAACAATCGGGTGCGCTGGGAGAACCAGAAGCTGTATGTCGAATTTACCCCTAATAATACTGAAGCCCACGATCGCCTCGTCTATCGCTGGATCGACGTTCTCAAAGCGGTGGAAAAAACGGTGAAGGGGTTTCAACAGGGCAATATTCACCCACGCGGACAAGCCCCGGTACAAGTGGTGGGCTATCAGTCGGGAACCTGCCGGTTTGGGTCAGATCCGGGCACTTCCGTCCTCGATCTCAACTGTTGCACTCACGAAGTGGATAATTTGTACGTCGTTGATAGCAGTTTCTTCCCGTCTTGTTCTGGGGTGAGTCCGGCGTTGACAATTATTGCCAATGCCCTGCGGGTGGGAGAGCATTTACTGGCACGATTGGGGTGAGTTCGGCGTACGCGGCAAACACGCACCCAAAATAAGTCTTTTCAGGTTTTTCTACATCCTTCACGTCCAAAATACGATTTGCGGTCACTGTAAAACCAAAGTGCGATCGCCCATGGGAGTAAGGGTCAACGGCTGTTGACCCCTACAGAAGTTGTCGGGTCAACCGTTTTTCCATTGGAAATGCTGCCCCCCTGACTCTTTGAGATGAGAAAGTCTGCAAACCTCACCGGACGTACTTCTCGAACCAAGGTGCGATCGCCCAAACAACGAAGGTTGCGAAGGTCACAATTTTGTGGTGCGGAACATTCGTCAGCTTTGATGATGTTTGTCCATGAAATTAGGGACTTGCAAAGAAATAAGGTACCCGCTCGTTCCAGATATACGGTAGGGGTCAAGGGCCCTTGACCCCTACCTGGGTACGTTATTTTCCCGCGCATCCCTTACGGATTAGTCAAATTTAAAGTGATAGAAATTCCGGTAGATTTGAATTCCGAAGGAGATCGGGGTCAAAAAAATGAAGAGTCTATACCCATTCATACCAGTGTGGTGGAGTTCTAGCATTTGGAGATTCCCAAAAATCTCGATCGCCCTAAAAAAATCCCGACTCTTATCCAAAGCCGGGAAAACGTTGAGTAAAAAATACGATCGCCTAACTCGCAACCAGCACTAACACCAGCAATGCTAAGAACCCAAAACCGATGAGGGTTGTGCGATAGGCATCATCCTCGCTGAGATTATTAGCTTCCATGCGTCCTTTCAGGGCATGCCAAATGTGTCCGGCAAGGAACGTAAAGCCCAGCCCGAACTGAATTCCGGCGATAATCCCCCGATCGAATCCGTATAAATCCGCAGGAAAGACCGTGGTGTTGTAGGCGACGAAATAGCCCGACAGCAGACCCATCCACCCCAATCCAGCCAGGGAGTAGGAGAGGATGGCGTGACCGTTATAGGGTAATTGAGTTCCCAAACCAAAGGGGGCTTTAACGATATGCCAAATGCCACCAGCGATACAAATAATGCCAATCCACAAATGACCGCCGACGACATCTTCTAAATTATCGACGCTAGCCATTCCCAGGGGATTCCAAACGCCGTGGTTCAAACCGAAGATATAGCCGAAAATCGTCACCGGGTTGGTGGTGGGTTCGGTGATGAGGCGGACATCGTGAATCGCCCCGTCGTAGAGACCGCCCCAAGTGGTGGCTTTGCCGACAAATAGCAGGGCGGCCGCCCCAAGAAATAGCAGGTGATGACCTAAAATTAAGCCCAGTTGCTTGCCATCACTCCATTCGTAGTGGAATTTTGTTGCCCAGCCTTCGCCGTCTTTTAAGTTTGCCGGACCTCGGAACACGTGGAACAATCCTCCCGCCCCAAGTGCAGCCGATGCGGCGAGGTGCAGCATTCCGACGACGAAATAGGGGTAGGAATCGACAATGGTTCCCCCGGGCCCCACGCCCCAACCCAAACCCGCGAGGTTCGGGAGTACGGTGAGACTTTGCTCGCCTAGGGGAAGGGTAGTGTCGAGGCGAGAGACTTCCGAGAGAGTAATCGCCCCCGCCCAAAACATCATCAGTCCGGCGTGGGCGATGTGCGCCCCTAAGAGTTGCCCGGAAAGGTTGATGAGGCGGGCGTTTCCGGACAGCCAAGTTAAATCTGGTTCGATCGCAGTTCGATCGCTTGCAATCGTCATACTTAAAATACCTCTTTCTTTGTTCTACAGGTTTCGCCATCTGTCAAGGATGGGTTTGCGGGTAACAATATTGCGGGTAAAAACTATCGATGAAACTCAAACGCAACGCGAGCAAAATACGTGCACTCGGGCGTTACCCGTTAATTCAAACTTGACAAAGCACTTAAACAGGTTGAAAAACCACCAGCCCTAAAGACTGGGTTTGAACCCCAAGCTGACAGCTGACAACCCTTGAAAGAAGCTCCACACAGGTGGTAGCCTGCATGAAGCACATTGGTAATAAATCCATTGGTGCGATCGCCGCGCTTCAATCAGAGAAACTCTTTAACGTGGCAGCGTTTTGTAATGTCTCTGGCTCAAAGTAAGGACGATCGCAATTCTCATTCGGTCGCACCGGCTACTGCTTATTCTGCTGAAGCTTTAGCGGGTGCGGGTTTTTTTGTGGAAGCCATCGGTGCGGCTTGGGCCATTCCAGCATTTTCTAGGGCTTTTTCGATCTTGCGGAAGTCAAAGCCCATGGCGCGCAAAGCGTGCCACAGATGACCTTGCAGGAAGAAGAAGGCCAGGAAGAAGTGAGCGTTCGCCAACCATGCGCGGGCGGTGTGTGCCCCCATCGGCAAGTCTACGGTATCGGCAAAATAGGGCGAAACTCCCAGTTTGACTTCGAGAACCGGACCGTAGAATTCCACCGGATAGGCGAGGGTATTGACGGCACAGAAGTAGGCCGCCGTGAATCCAGCCAGAGAAATGCCGGCTAGAGAGTAGGATAAAATTGCCTCACCGGAGAAAATCAGCAGTTTTTTCGCCCAGTCGAAGGGTTCTTTGACAATGTGCCAAATCCCGCCACCGACGAGTAACAGACCGACGAAGATGTGACCGCCGACTAAATCTTCGAGGTTATCCACTGACGCAAAGTGAGTTTGGTAGCCGTAGATAACGAAGGGGTCGAGGGTGGGTTCGGTTACCAAGCGCACGTCGGCGATGGCAGAGTCGTACAATCCGCCCCAGAACATGGCTTTGCCCACCAGCAACAGCGCTCCCAATCCCAGGAACAGCAAGTGGTGTCCGAGAATCAGACCCAACTGTTTGGGATCGTCCCAATCGAAGTGGAACTTGCGGGCATTACCCGAGGCTTCGCTCAAATCTCCCGTGATTTTAAAGGAGTGGTACAGCGCCCCAGCCCCGAGAACGGCGGAGGAAATCAGGTGAACGGCCCCGACGACGAAGTAGGGATAGGTGTCAACCACTTCACCTCCAGCGCCGACACCCAATCCGAGGGTAGCCAGGTGGGGTAGCAAGATCAGACCCTGTTCGCCCATGGGAAGGGACGTATCGTACTGGGACAGCTCGAAGAGGGTAAATGCCCCCGCCCAGAAAACAATGAGTGCAGCTTGGGCGGCGTGAGCGGCAATAAATTTGCCCGATAGGTTGGCGAAACGGGCATTCCCAGCCCACCAGTCGTACTTGACGCCGGGATTACCATAGCTTTGCATTCTGCATTAGCCTCCTATTTGTTAGTAAAGCTTCTCAAAAAAAGGCGATCGCGACCTCGATTGTCGTTCGTACGGTTTAGGCACATCATCGGTGGAAGTAGATCGCGAGTATTGCCAAACGGTCCTTCCATCAATCTCGGGATGCAGTCGAGAGAAGCTCCTACAAACCCAAGGTGAGTTCCGCCAATCGGGAGCGATCGCCGATATCCAAACATTCTCGGATATGAACCCCACTTTAGCAGCTTATTAGTAATAGTTTTTAATAAATTGATGACACAATTTCTCGATCGCTTGCCATACCAAGTCTAGAAGGCTTTTCATAAGAAAATCCAATACAAACCCGATCGAAACCTCGAATTATTTATTGATAATCGCTATCATCAAACTTCGCTGTTTGTAAAACTGCCATCGCAGGGATTATAGATTTCATGCGAGTAAAGGGAGATGGCTGGGGGTCGAAGCAATCATTAAAAGCTCGTCACATCCCATGCAGTCTTCATTGCGCTTCACTTCATATTTCTTTACCGCAAATAAATGAGAATCTATTGCAATAAATTTCAAAACCCACTACGATGGGCAACCAGTTGTTGAGTTTTGATAGCAATAAGTCTCGCCAGTACTCCTCTCTCTCTGTTCTCTGGCGAGTTCGCTTTCTTTGCGAACGGCAAACTTCACAGCAGACCTTATATAGCTGTAGCCAGCCTGGTTAGGACATCAGAGAGCAGTATTTCTCTTGTTTGAAAATTTTCCTCCAGCATGCAACGTCCTAATGAAAGTGGCTACGGCTATAGAACTTTTAACTTTGAAAACTGTTTCAGGAGGTATGCGATGACGATCGTGACGACAGGACCGCCCCAAGAAGCGCCGTGGTGGGCGGGAAATTACCGGCTCACAGAGCTTTCCGGGCGATTGCTCGGCGCGCACGTCGCCCACGGGGGGCTCATCGTGTTCTGGGCGGGAGCGATGACTTTATTTGAAGTTTCTCGCATTAATGCAGCCCAACCCATGTACGAACAGGGACTCATCCTGCTACCCCACCTGGCAACCCTCGGTTGGGGTGTCGGGGCTGGCGGTGAAGTGGTCGATACCTACCCCTACTTTGTTATCGGGGCGCTGCACGTCATTAGTTCGGCCTTTATTGGCTTTGGCGGCATCTTTCATACCTTCAAAGGGCCGGAAAAATTAGAGCAACTCTCCTCCTTTTTCGGCTACGACTGGGGCGATGCCAATAAAATGACCACCATCCTCGGCATCCATCTGGTATTGCTGGGATTGGGAGCATTCTTGCTGGTGGCAAAAGCGATGTTCTTCGGCGGAATCTACGATCCCGTTGCCGGAACCGTTCGCGCGGTGCCAAGTCCCACCCTGAACCCAGCGGTTATCTTCGGCTACCTCTTCGGGGCTGGAGGCAAGTACTGGCTGGCGAGTGTGGATAACCTCGAAGACATTATCGGCGGTCATATTTGGATCGGACTGCTGTGTATCGGCGGGGGATTGTGGCATATCAAATCCGAACCCTTCAACTGGGCCAAACGCATTTTTGTCTGGTCGGGCGAAGCTTACCTTTCCTATAGTTTGGGGGCTTTAGCGTTAATGGCTTTCGTGGCGACGCTGTTCGTTTCCACCAACTCTCTAGTCTATCCAGAAGTCTTCTACGGACCGACGCTGACGGTGGGATTCGATCGCTTTCCTTACTTTATTGGTGAACTCACCGCCCGCAATTGGCTGGCCAACGCCCACTTCTGGCTGGGTTTCTTCTTCCTCCAAGGTCACCTCTTCCACGCCCTGAAAGCGGCAGGTTTCGACTTTAACCAAGGCAAACTCGTGCAAAACAATCGCGGAGGTATCCTCTGATGACTGCAACGGCTATGTCCGCCCCGACGACACCTTCCCCATCCCAACTCCCCTGGTGGCGCGGGAACGGTCGCTTTGTAGACCAGTCTGGGAAGCTGCTGGGGGCACACGTCGCCCACGGAGGACTCATCGTTCTCTGGGCGGGGGCAATGACTCTGTTTGAGATTTCCCGCTACAACCCCGACATCCCCATGGGGCAGCAAGGGTTAATTTTAATCCCCCATCTGGCAACCCTGGGTTTGGGCGTCGGGGATGGCGGGGCGATTGTCGATACCTCACCTTACTTAGTTATCGGCGCCCTGCACCTGGTGAGTTCCGCCGTTCTCGGGGCGGGGGGACTCTACCACACCTTACTCGGTCCGGAAGTTTTACCCCAAGAACGTTCCTTCTTCGGCTTCTTCGGCTACGACTGGGAAGACCAGGACAAGATGACCACCATTGTTGGCATTCACCTGCTGCTTCTCGGATTCGGCGCGTGGTTGCTAGTGGCAAAAGCAATGTTTTGGGGCGGTTTGTACGATCCGGCAACGGAGTCGGTACGAGTGATTACCAACCCTGCGTTGAGTCCGGGTCATATCTTCGGCTACCTCTTTGGCTTGCAAGGGGGTGAAGGAATGGCCGCCGTCGATAACCTCGAAGATGTGGTGGGCGGTCACGTTTGGGTCGGCCTGCTATGCGTTCTCGGCGGTCTGTGGCATACCGCAACCAAGCCTTTCCTCTGGGCGCAGCGAGTACTGTATTGGTCGGGAGAAGCTTATCTATCCTATAGTTTGGGCGCGCTGTCTTACATGGGATTTTTGGCGGCGTACTTCGTCACCGTTAACGATACCGTCTATCCCGAGGTGTTTTACGGTCCCGTGGGTTGGTCTGGAGCCCAGGCGGAATTCATCAGCGTTCGCACTTGGTTGGCCGCGTTCCATATCGCCTTTGCAACCCTGCTGCTGTTCGGTCACCTGTGGCACGCCCTGCGAGTCCGCGCGGCTGGGGCGGGATTCGACCTGGGTAAAGGTCAGTTCGTCCGTCCGTGGTTGGGAGACGCGCAATTCGGCAACCTTTCCACGCCCGTAAGTGCTTCCGATTTCACCCTCACCTTCGTGAGCAATCTGCCCATTTACCGTCAGGGTCTGTCTCCCTTCTCCCGAGGTTTGGAGATTGGTATGGCCCACGGTTACTTCTTGGTTGGACCGTTTGTGGTTCTCGGTCCGATGCGGGATGGGGATACTGCGAATTTGGTGGGATGTCTGGCGGCAGCGATATTAGTGCTGATTGCCTCGTTGTGTCTGTCGGGCTACGGAACAGCAGCTTTTAGTGGTACTCGAAAGCCGGTGGGTGAATTACCAACTAATCTGCAAACCGCAGAAGCTTGGAGTCTGTTTAGCGGCAGTTTCTGCGTGGGCGGCATTGGCGGCACGATTTTTGCCTATCTGATTTTGGATAATTTAGACGCACTGCGTCAAAGCTTTCAATTTTTAGCATAGGCGATCGCCGATTGCTTAATACAGAAGGGATTGTGGCAAGATTGCCTTCAGTTTTCCAACCGGACACCTTGGGTTCTTAACAAATGGTTTCGAACAAATAGTTTCGATCGAGCCTTTGAGTTTTTCATCCTGAGCTTTCATGGGTTTTTCGACCGGTGAAAAACTTCCGGTGTCTGGTTTTCCTCTTGATGTTCGTTTTGCCTTCGAGTCATGGTTTTCGCGCACCGGATCTTGACTGGAGCGTGAGGATAACTCCCAACTTAAATGGGATTTACTTTGGCAAGTTTTTGTCTAGTCTCCTTTACCCCAACGCGATAGATTATGTCTTTCGATATCGTTTTAATCTGGCTACCTCCGGTTATCTGCTTTGCAGCAATTTGGGGTTTGTTGAGCTTTTTTGTTTGGAGTGCTTGGCAAGCCCTGCGAGAAGGAACGGTTCATCTCAAACGACTGCATGCAATTCCATGCGATCGCTGCGTTTATTTTACGGGCGATTTCCGGCTCAAATGCACCGTGCGCCCGATCGAAGCGATGACGGAAGAAGCGCTGGGATGTCGAGATTTCGAGCCAATTTCCAAACCGATTCCCGTGCCAGTTCCCCAGAAGGCTTGCGGGGGTTGCTCGAAGTGCAAATCGAGCGTGTGTTCGTCGGAAAATTCACTGGTGAATCTGGACTTTCAAAACCACCCTCAAAACCACTCCCAAAACCCAACATGCGCGATCGACCCGTTTGCCCCGATCGAAAACACTCTCGAAACAATGCATTCAAGTCGATCGTGAATCTTGCAACTTGAATTTGACCTTAACTTTGGAGAAATAACCGTGTCACAAATTGGCCTCTTTTTTGGAAGCACCACTGGCAAAACCGAATCCGTTGCCGAAATGATTCAGGAACTGCTCGGTGAAGATGTGGTGACGCTGCACAATATGGCCGATGTTGAAGATGTCAGCGAACTCGATGCTTACGACAAGCTAATTATTGCCTCTCCCACCTGGAATATTGGCGACCTGCAAGATGATTGGGAAGCCCTCTACGAAGAGTTAGATAATCTCGATTTCAGTGGTAAAACCGTTGCCTATTTCGGAACGGGCGACCAAATTGGCTATTCGGAAAACTTCATGGATGCTGCCGGAATTTTGGAAGAAAAGATTTCCGGAAACGGTGGAAAAACCATCGGTCAGTGGTCGGCAGATGGCTACGATTTTGAGGAGTCTAAAGCCTTGAAAAATGGTAAGTTTATCGGTTTGGCGATCGATGAAGACAATCAATCGGAACTCACAGAAGAGCGCGTCAGCAAGTGGGTTGCTCAAATCAAATCTGAGTTTGGCGTGTAAATCCGTCGCACTCGACATACCGTTTAATTGAACTGCGAGCGCATAGATTCGAGTAGGGGTCAACACGGGTTGACTCCTACGATCAAAATAAAAGTATTCTGTCCTCTGACTATTTATTATTTTTTTTATCTTATTCATCCTTTAAACCTCATCTCTAAAAAACTATTTTTTGAGTTTTAGTAATGAGAATTTAAAATTTTATATAGAATATCGTTATAATAAAATTAATCCCCTCAATCTTCACATTTTATCCACGATCTCTCAATGAGTTCCAATCAAAATATGAGTTGCTATCCGAATATTCTTTGGCTCGATACAAACTTTAGTTTTGCCGAATTCGATCGACCGCTTGTCGATCGATTATCTTCCAGAAATTCCTTAGGCGTTTGGCAGTATCGACAAAACCAAGATGAAGGCTGTTCCCTCGATATAGCCGTTAGATTATTACATCACTATTTACGGTCTTCTCCGCGTCCGATTCATTTAATCGGTCACAGTACTGCGGGTTTGGTGGGCTTATTATACGCTCAAAGATATCCTCAATACGTTCGCTCTTTAACCCTCTTATCCGTCGGCGTTCATCCAGCAGTAGATTGGCAAGCGCATTACTACGTTCAGCGGCAATTATTATCCTGCAACCGCCGAATTGTCTTAAATCAAATGGTGTATAATTTATTTGGGGATAAAGTCGGTCGTCGGCTGCACGAATACGTGCAAATGCTCGAAGAAGATTTAGAGTTTTCCCCCTCTCCTCATTCTTTATATCAAAGACTCTCGCTGCCACCACAAATTGTGCCGGTTCCGCTGCTCGTGTGCGGCGCGAAAAACGATATCGTTATCGACCGCAACCAACTTGACGGCTGGCAGAAATATTTGAAAGATGGCGATCGTCTGTGGCTGAGCGATGATGGTTATCATTTCTTTCACTACTTCGCTCCCGAAAAAGTAGAAGCCCAAATCTGGAATTTTTGGAAATCCCTCCCCGAACGCGCCACTTTAAAAATATTGGTCTAGAAATCTATCGAAAATTGGATAATCGATCGAACGCGGTGATTATAAACTTTACCTTGAAGGCGACGAAAATCTAACGCTCAAACTCATGGATCGACTCAGTTCTAACCTCAAAATTTTTCGTTCTCGAACGAGCGAGCGACCGACAATCCCGATTTTTGACGAAATCGATCCAGAACTCACCCCGCCGACGATGGCGCGAATACTGCCAAAAAAATAGTTCTGACGGTGAAACTTAAAACGAACCGATCGAACTTAAACTCTCGTTAAATTGAACGATCGATAATTGCACTCGATCGAGATTCGGTATTCGGTTGAGCGAATATTTAACCTTTGAAGCAGTAACGCTCTCGATGGACGCAGTTTTCGAGCGTTATCGGTTAAACAACAGTGGTGAGATGGTATTTGCACATCAAATCTCGATCGAGTCTTGCGGATCTTCGATTGCAAGGTCACCAGCAAGCAAAAAACCTTATCGTTTCATCGAATCACAATGCAACTCCTAACCCCCCCATCAAACTTTTACAAACCCTCCTTGCAATATTTCAAACGTCGAGACACAATTCCTCTGACAAGCCAAGGCATTTGGCAAATCGAGCGAGGTGCGGTCAGAACCTTAACTTGGAGCGAAGGAGGGAGAATTATTACCCTGGGAATTTGGGGCGAAGGAAATCTGGTGGGTCAACCCCTCTCGGAAATTGCTCCCTACGAAGTCGAATGCTTGAGTTCGGTGGCAGCCACGTTAATTCCGTGCGAGCGGTGGTATTTACTTGTCGATGCTCTCCTCGAACACGCTCGTCAAGCTGGCGTTTTCACCACCATTCTTCGCTGCGAACCCGTTCGCGAGCGGGTGCGGTATTTTCTCGAGTGGTTGGCCAATAAATTCGGACAGCGAGTCGATCGTGGAAAATTGATTGCCATTCGCCTCTCCCATCAGTGTATTGCCGAAGTCCTCGGAACCTCCCGCGTTACCGTTACCCGCATCCTCAAACAGCTTGAAGCTGAAGGTTCCATTGTCCGAGAACGGCGGGATTTGATTTGGCGAGAAGAGGATGGGGTGTAGGTTTTTTAGAGCTCGGTGTTAGCGAGCTGGCAATCGCGGTGGAAGCTGGGGGAGAAAGATGTGCTTTGTAAATTCGGGCTGTCCTAACCTCACAGAAATACAGCGATAGTGGACAATTGACAATGGGTCAGTAACGACGCTATGTCCCTCTGGAGGGCAAAGCATTTAGATCTGTCAGGTGCGCGTTTGTTGCGGAATTTATCGCCCAAATGCTTGTGCCCCTACAACAAACCCATGTTTAATTTTTAATTCTCTCCCCCATCTCCCTTGTCTCCCTTGTCTCCCCCGCCCCCAAACCCATCCCGGATTGGGGGTTCGATCGATTGTAAAAAGTAGATGTGCGATCGGCTCAGTCCGACGCTGCGCGATCCCCAGACGAGATCGGCGCGGCATTTTTCGGTAAAGTGAGCTTAAGAGATTCTGCAAATTTGAGCCATCGCACGCACCTTGAGGTGAAACACCCGAATTCCCTGACACTATATCGATCGATTCACAAATCAAAGAATGACAAACTGGTCCTTGAAAACTGTCCCAGTCAAATTTGTATTGGCTGTTGCTAGCCTTGTCGCTGGCGGTTCCGTTTCCGAGATAGAACCGAGTTGGGCGGCTGCTCGTCCAGTTCCCAGACCGCCAATCGATCGAGAACCGATCGTCCAAGTCGTCCCCACGGAAGACGATGTGAGCGACCCCGCCTCTCAAGTTGCTCCACCGGGTTTGCAAGTGGAACCGGGAGACGCACCGATTCCCCCCTTCGAGCAACTGAAAATGCATCGGGAGTTGCGATCGCTCTTGGGACGAGTGCAGAGTGCTCTGCTCGCCGCCAACGCCAACGGTCATACCATTGGCAGCCAAGGGAAAGCCGAGGATGGAAATGCGCTCGCTGCCGATGCATCGATGGTTCAAACCGATCGGGCGATCGCCGAGGCCCGTGAAGTGTTGCACGAATTTAACGATTTAGTGGGCGAGGGTCGATACGGCGAGGCACGATCGAGTTGGTTGAATGCCCGCTCTCGCCTCTGGGAAAGCTACCCCAACGATCGCCCCCGCGCCCAGACGGAAGTGCGAGCAATTTGGCTCGATCGCGGTACCATCGTCGATGCGGGTTCCTCGGAAGGACTGGCGCGGGTATTCGATCGCCTCAAAAGTGCGGGCATCAACACCGTTTTTTTTGAAACCATCAATGCGGGATACCCCATCTATCCCAGTCAGGTGATGCCCGAGCAAAATCCCCTCATCCGCTACTGGGACCCCCTGAAAAGTGCGGTGGAGTTGGCCCGCGAGCGAGATATGGAAATCCATGCCTGGATGTGGACGTTTGCCGTAGGGAATCAACGCCACAATCAAATTGTCGGCGAAAAAGACGATTATCCCGGCCCCATTCTCGCCGAAAATCCCGATTGGGCGAACTACGACAATGCCGGACGGGTGCGGCATTTGGGTTCGGGCAAAACCTTCCTCGATCCGGCAAACCCAGAAGCGAGGTGGTATTTGCTGCGCGTCATCGACGAAATTATCACCAATTACGACGTGGATGGCTTGCAACTCGACTACATCCGCTATCCCTTTCAAGACCCCAGTGCCAAGCGCACTTACGGCTACGGCATTGCCGCGCTCGAAGCCTTTGAAGAACTCGCCGGGGTCGATCCGAGTACCATTTCCACCGACGAGCGCGAATTGTGGGAACAGTGGACGGAGTTTCGCACGGGGCAAGTGGATTCCTTTGTCGCCGAAGTCTCTCAATGGCTGCGCGATCGCGATCCGAATCTGATTCTCTCCGTCGCCGTCTTCTACCAATCCACCCACGATCGCATCCACAAAATTCAGCAGCATTGGGAAAACTGGGTCGAAGCGGGTACGGTAGATTTGGTGGTGCCGATGACCTACGCCCTCGATACCAACCGCCTCGAAAGTATTACCGAACCGTTACTCGAACGCGGGGGTTCGGCGTTGGTGATTCCCTCAGTGAAGTTGCACGATTTGCTCGCAGTCGTTGCCATCGACCAAATTCAAGCCCTGCGAGACTTGCCCGTGGGAGGTTACGCCCTCTTTGCCGCCACCGTCCTCACCGATCCCCTCTACGAGATTTTCACCCGCACCCAAGCCCCCACCACCACCGGTCCGATTCCCTTCCGCCAGCCCTTTGAAGCCGCCGCCAGCCGGTTTGCCGCTCTCCAGCAGGAATGGGACGTGTTGTTCGCCGACGATCGACTCTGGATTCGGGAACCGGAATTGAGCCAGTGGCAGACAAAATCGGTCGAGTTAGCCGAAGTTCTCGATCGACTGGCAGCCGAACCCAATGCCGAGAATTTGGCAGCTGCCAGCGATGTTTTGGTTGAATATCAAGCTCAATTTCCCGATTGGATGCGCTTGGAAGCCTCAGAACATTCCTACCGAGTGCAAACCTGGGAACACCGCCTCGAAACCCTATCCACCCTGTTGCGTTACGGCGATCGGGTGATTTTAAACCGCATCTTGGCTTCTGAGTAATTAACGTCAGTTTTGGATAAGACTGTTTCAGGTGAGGGCGGGGAATGGGGAATGGGGAATGGGGATGGAGTACTTTGCTCCCGAGCCACCCCATGTCGCCAGTGTTGTCGCTTCGCTCGTTAAGAGGCTTGCCCACCGCCCGAACCCCACCCAGAGTCGGCATCTCGGCGAGGTCGCTTCAGCAAAACTGACGTTAGTTTAGAAGGGGTTGAACGGTTCGATACCATCAACTTGACATCTGGCAAAATTGCTTAACCTTTCACCAATGCCCGACACCCCACACCCCACCTTCACCGGAAACTGTCTTATCCCGAACTGACGTTATATAGCTAAACACATAGCGGTTAGCTATATCGCACGAAGCACTTAGCTTTCAGCCATCAGCCATCAACCACGAGTTCCTGAAGATGGCGGTGACGACACATGAGTCATGTTGCCCAAATCGAAGACCCGAACCTCGGAGTGGGTTTCAATCCAAACCCTCGCACCCCCCTGATTCGGCTTGTCGGGACGATACACCACCCGACATTTTCCAGAGATTTCCACCTCATGCCCGTAAATATTGCTTCGACCCC
>NZ_JBRJXU010000010.1:0-47254 GCF_057467645.1 Zarconia sp. | reverse complement strand
TCCGCCCAACGCCATGTAGGCGCAGGGGAACAGCAGAATTCCGGACCAGCCGACGAAGACGAAGCGATCGCGCTTGAGCCAGTCGTCGAGGATGTCAAATGCTCCTCGAGTCGCTGGCGCGCGTCCAACTGCGATTGTCATGTTATGTTTATCCTCCTTGCGAAACGAGGTGCAAGGTTTCTAAGTAAGTTAACATATCTATATACTATGATGCCAAATTTCACACATTTCTCAGTCAAGTTTGTCAAAATTTCCCGTATTAACAAGGCTGAAACGATCGAGGCGCCAGTTGTTTGTATTATGTAGATCGATTATTTAACAAATTGATATCGATCGAGCTATAGCCATGACAACCAACGCCCCTGCTGCCACCGATGGCGATCGCATCTTGCGTCAAACGGTTTTAGGATCGCGCCGATTTAGCAACTACTGGTGGGCGAGTATCGTTTCTCTCGGGGGAATCGGATTCTTGCTTGCTGGGCTGTCGAGTTACTACCACGTCAATCTCGTACCGGTCTCCGACGCGACTCAGTTAATCTTTTTTCCCCAAGGTTTGGCGATGGGGTTATATGGAATTGCCGCTGTTCTCCTGAGTACTTATTTGTGGCTGACTGTTGCCTGGGATGTTGGTGGCGGCTACAACGAGTTCGATCTCGATAAAGAGTCGGTGCGCATTTTTCGTTGGGGATTCCCCGGCAAAAACCGTAAAGTGGAAGTCACTTGCAAGACCCAAGACGTACAATCGGTGCGGGTCCAACTGCAAGAAGGTTTAAATCCCAAGCGAGCCATTTACCTACAAGTCAAAGGAATGCGCGATATTCCCCTCACTCGCGTCGGACAGCCCCTGCCCCTGGCGCAACTCGAAACCCAAGCGGCGACCCTCGCACGCTTTCTGGGGGTTCCCTTAGAAGGTTTGTAAAGTTTTTTGCGTTGCGATCGCTCATGATTCCCCTGCTTGTTGTCACGGGTGACGCTCCGGACGCGCAGAGGGGGGATGGGAAACGGGAGCAGGGAGAGAAACGGAAGAGGGGCAAGAGCGTCGCAACTAACCCATTGTCAATTGTCCATTTACTCTCCCGTTGCCTTCCCTGCTCCCCCTGCCCACCTTCACGAGTATCTAGTTGCTATCGCAGTCGCCATCGCTGGGGACGATCGAACCCTCCATTGTGCTAGCATCAGCTCGGGTCGTAAGATTTGTGATGAAACTTCGATAAAAAATTCGATAGGAAACGCAATGCACAGAAAAATTGGGTATTGGCTTGTCTCCTCCCTAGCCATCGCCGTTCTCACCCTCAGCGGATGTACCCTACAAGCAGCAACGGATAACGAACCGGGCACTTCTACAACTCCCCCGGTGGCTCAAGTGCAGCCCGACAGCAACTTGCCGAAACTCAGCGGTACGGCAACGGTGGTGATGACGGTGAAAGGCGCTCCGATTACCATCGAAGTGAATGGCGAGAAAGCCCCAGTTACGTCCGGCAACTTTGTGGATTTAGTCGATCGCGGCGTGTACGATGGCTTGATGTTCCATCGCGTCGTTCGCGAACCCGAACCCTTCGTCGTCCAGGGGGGAGACCCCAACAGCAAAGACCCCAATACCCCCAGCTCTCGCTTGGGGACGGGCGGTTTCGTCGATCCGGACACGGGTAATCCTCGGGATATCCCCTTAGAAATTACCCCGGAAGGTGAAGATACCCCCATTTACGGTCGAACCTTTCAATCAGCCCGAGTAAACGCCCAACCGGAACTGACCCATACGCGGGGGGCTGTCGCTATGGCGCGATCGAGTTTGCCCAATTCCGCCTCATCTCAGTTCTACTTTGCCCTAGCGGATTTAGCCTTCCTTGACGGGTCTTACGCCGTGTTCGGTTACGTCACCGAAGGTATGGATGTGGTCGACCAAATTCAACAAGGCGATCGCATTGAGTCGGCTATGGTAACCCAAGGGCTGGAAAACTTGCAACGTTAGTCTGGCTTCGAGACGGAGATGGGGTGATGTGATGGGGAGACGCGGTGACACGGAGACGCGGTGACACGGAGATGGGGTGATGTGATGGGGAGACACTGATATGGAGGAAGAGCATTGCCACTCGTCCATTGTCCATTGTCCATTAACTCCCCCCCCTGCTCCCGAAGCCTCCCCTGCCTCCAAAGCCCTTCCTAGACCCGATTCAGTACTAACCTTGCCGAAGTAGCCGTGGAAGTTTTGGTGACGGGTATTGGTTTGATGTCGGCATTGGGAGATTTGGACAAAACCTGGCATCGCGTGCTTGCTGGCGAGTCCGGTCTTCAGTTGGGGCAACCCTTTCCCGAGTTTCCCCCCCGACCCCTCGGCACGATCGAATCCCAACCGATGGCGTTTTTAACCCTAGTCGATCGAGTTGTCGATGCAGCACTACACGATGCGGGTTTAACTGCGCCGTTGCCCGATTGTGGCGTGGTTATCGGCTCGAGTCGCAGCCAGCAACATCGGTGGGAACATCTCCACACGCTGTTTCGCGATCGAGAGTCCTCGAAAATTGTCCCCTCAGAAGAAAACTGGGATTGGCTCAATTCCCTACCCCACATGGGCGCGATCGCCACCGCTCGAAAAATTGGCGCAACCGGTTCGGTACTCGCACCCATGGCCGCCTGTGCAACTGGCATCTGGGCGATCGCGCGGGGATTTGAGCTGATTCAGACCGGTGTTTGCGATCGGGTCATTGCCGGGGCGGTGGAAACGCCGATTACCCCCTTAACCCTCGCCGGATTCGATAAAATGGGAGCCTTAGCCCGAACGGGATCGTATCCCTTCGATCGACATCGACAAGGGTTGGCATTGGGGGAAGGAGCCGCAGTATTCATCCTCGAATCAGCAGAACTCGCTCGCCGTCGCGATGCTAAGATTTACGGTCGGGTGTTGGGATTCGGTCTAACGGCCGACGGTCATCACATCTGCGCCACGGAACCGGGGGGAAAAAGTGCGATCGTTGCGGTGAAACAATGTCTCGATCGCAGCGGCATTACCCCAAAAGACATCGATTACATCCACGCCCACGGAACCAGCACCCCCCTTAACGATCGCAGCGAAGCCCATCTCATCGGGCAGTTGTTCCCCTGGGGCGTTCCCGTTAGTTCCACAAAAGGGGCAACAGGGCACACCGTCGGCGCGTCGGGGGCGCTGGGGGCGGCATTTTGCCTGAAGGCGATCGAGACGCAAATTTTACCCCCTTGCGTGGGGTTAAAAGACCCGGAATTTGACTTAGATTTCCTCCGAGTTGCCCGTTCGGCACAAGTACGTCACGTTCTGTGTTTCAGTTTTGGCTTTGGGGGGCAAAATGCGGTGATGGCTTTGGCGGCAGTAACTTGAGTGACAACAGTCTGAATGGTGGTTGTTGAGTTTCATGATTAAGATCGACTCGAGCGAGTTGTGTCAGTCAGTCCGCGATCGCATCATATTCCTAAAATTTTGGGGCTTCAAAAACTATCGCCCTAATTAATTTAATTTACGATACTTTTTATAGCTAAGTGCATAGCCCTTAGGACGATTGAGATTCAGGTTGAGTCTTTATATAGCCGTTTTCAAATCAGTGAGGGCTAATTTTAAATCTCAAGTCCCCTTTTGTAAGGGTAATTCAGGGGAATTTTACGTACCTCATGAGTATGAGAAGCGCTATATTCTTCTTCTGCTTTCCTCCATTTTTTCGTATTATAATTAATTTTTTTACTATGTATATTCAGCAATATAGCGTCCGATCGTTTTATTTTAACCTAAAAAACAATCAAGAAAAATCACCATAAAAAAACCGGTATTTCCTGTCAAAAAACTTATAAAACGAAAAAACTTTTATTTTTTTGTTTTATAATTGCTATTCTAAGGAATAAAATTAAAACGTCAATCAAAACAAAAAACAAAAAAATTATTTTGTATATTTTTTTGTTTAAAACTAAAACTGAAACCAGTATCTTTATATAGCATTTTTCTTGTATTTTAAAAATTTACTATTCATCAAAAACTGATAATATATAACAGAAAAAGTATTTATTAAATCATGTAAATAAACCAGTATGAAGCGCTATAAGTAACCGATCGCGAAGATTTGACAATCTCATACCCTCTCCAGAGTGAGTAACAAACTTTTAGGTTCCTATAGGCTAACGATTTTCGTTTCGCTGAATCATGAAACAAATTTCAGAATTTTAGTTTCGTAATCTGGTACATTTTTTGAGTAGATGGACTAAATTTTTCTCCTCGATCGAACAATGACTCAACCTCACCCAGATTCCCCAAACCTCGATCGATTTGACAACTGGCTCGAACAGCAGATCGCCACCCTCAGCGTCGATGCCCTCAGCCAAAAGGTGTTTACCTGCACCGCTTGTCCGGCTGTGGTGGGAGACTACATCATTGAATATCAGGGGGAATCCCTGCGGTTTCCAGCGCCAAAAGCCTATGCTTTTCTTCGCTACATCCTCGATAATGCATCGAAGAACGCCCAATAAGTTCGATTGCCTCGACAAATCGCCTCGACTTGATTGCAGCTACCGATCCAAAACAGATCTCGACAATGAATAAGCCTGTTATTCTCACCCTTGACGACGATCCCGAAGTCTTGCAGGCGATCGCCCGCGACTTGCGCCGACAGTATGCCGAACGGTTTCGCATCATTCGTGCCGATTCCGGGAAAGCCGCCCTCGAAGCTGTCGAACAGTTGAAACTCCGCAACGACACCGTCGCCTTGTTTCTGGTCGATCAGCGAATGCCGCAAATGTCGGGGGTCGAGTTTCTCGAAAAAGCTACCGATACGTTTCCCGAAGCCAAGCGCGTTTTGCTCACCGCCTACGCCGATACCGAAGCCGCCATCCGCGCCATCAATATCGCCCGCCTCGACTACTACCTCCTCAAGCCCTGGGACCCGCCCCAAGAGAAACTCTATCCCATTCTCGACGACTTACTTGCCGATTGGCGGGCGCACTTTCACCCGGAGTTTCAAGGCATTCGCGTGGTTGGCGATCGCTGGTCTTCCGAATCGCACCGCATCAAAGACTTTTTAGCCCGCAACCAGGTTCCCTATCGCTGGTTGGATATCGAACGGGATGGGGAAGCTCAAAAACTCCTCACTTACGCCAAAGCCGAAACTCCCTGTTTGCCGTTGGTTGTCTTTGCCGACGGGTCTTGCGCGCCGAAACCGGAAAACTTGCAGATTGCCGAAAAAATTGGTCTGCAAACCCAAGCAACAAACCCGTTCTACGATTTGATTATCGTCGGCGGCGGTCCCGGTGGACTGGCCGCTGCGGTGTACGGGGCATCGGAAGGGCTGCGAACCGTTGCCATCGAACGAGAAGCACCCGGCGGCCAGGCGGGAACCAGTTCTCGAATCGAAAACTATCTCGGATTTCCCGTGGGACTCAGTGGCGGCGATCTCGCACGCCGTGCGGTTACCCAAGCCAAGCGGTTCGGCGTGGAAATTCTCACCCCCCAGGAAGCCACGAAGATCGAAATCGAGAACGACTATCGCATCGTCACGTTGCAAAATGGCGATCGCCTCGCGGGTCATACGGTGATTTTGGCGTTAGGGGTATCCTGGCGGCGACTGAATATTCCCGGTGCCGATCGCCTTACGGGTTCGGGGGTATACTACGGGGCGGCTCAAACCGAGGCCATGTCTTGCGAAGGCGAAGAGGTGTTCGTCGTCGGTGGGGCAAATTCTGCCGGACAGGGGGCGATGTATTTTTCCCGATTTGCCAGCAAAGTGACGATGCTGGTGCGGGGGCATTCCCTCACCACAAGTATGTCTCAGTACCTGATCGACCAAATCGACGCCACGGAGAATATCCAGGTTTGGACGCATTCGAGCGTTATCGAAGCACAGGGGGAATCTCGTTTGGAATCCCTGAAAATCGAAAATTCCCAAACGGGTGAAGTGCAGACCTTACCGGCGAAGTCCCTGTTTATCTTCATCGGGGCGGTTCCGAGGACGGATTGGTTGGATGGGTTGGTGAAGCGAGATGAAAAAGGCTTTATCCTCACCGGACCGGATCTCGATTCTGGCAATCCCCTCCAGGACTGGCCTCGAGAACGCGCTCCCTACCTCCTGGAAACCAGCGTTCCCGGTATTTTTGCCGTCGGTGACGTGCGCCACGGCTCGATTAAACGGGTTGCATCCGGCATCGGCGAAGGCAGTATTTGCGTCCAATTCGTCCACCGCTATCTGAGTCATTTGTGAGGAAACCACCGTGCTGTGTAGCAATGAAATACTCACCCTCGAACCGTTCCAGAAATTGCCCAAAGAACGGCTTGAATGGGCGTGCGATCGCGCCCAAGTTGTCGATCTCGAAGCTGGAGCGGTATTAGTCGAAGAAGGTACGCCGGTGAATGGTTTTTTTATTCTTCTGTGCGGTCGAGTCAGTATTACTCGCCTCAGCGAAGGAATAGAGATGCCCATCGGTCAACATGAAGCCCCGGCGTTCTTTGGGGAAATTCCCATCCTCGTGGACGGGCCGGTGGAGGTTTCTGTCCGCGCGGAAACCGACTGCCACCTCTATAAAATTCACTGCACTGATTTCCTCAAACTCTTGCACGAATGTCGGGATTTCGAGCGCAGTATTTTTCGCGTCGTCGCCCAGCGTTTGCGGGGGTTGGAATCTTTCATCCGCAATCGGGAAAAAATGGCGGCGTTGGGGACGCTTTCGGCGGGACTAGCCCACGAATTGAACAATCCAGCGGCTGCTCTGGTGCGGGCTTTGCGGGATGTAGTTCCGGCGATTCGCGAACTCGAAGAAATGAATTTGATTTACGGTCAGCGCAATCCCGATCCGGAACATACACAAGAATGGCTGAAGTTGCGAGAGGGGGGTTACGAAGCTATTTTAAACCCCTCTGCCGATGCGATGACATTGAGCGATCGCGAGGAGGAACTGCTCGATTGGCTCGAAGATTACGGGGTGAAACAGGCTTGGAAGGTTGCCGAACCCCTGGCGGCGGCGGGGATTGAAATTGCCACCCTAGAGCGGTTGATGGAACGCTGGCGGGACGATACGACGGAATTGCGCGACCAGGGGATTCGCTGGCTGGCCCTATCTTTTGACGTGATGTCTACCATCCACCACGGACTGCGGGGGGCAGAACGGATTTCCGAGTTGGTGAGTTCCATGAAATCCTATTCTCACCTCGATCGGGGCGCGCAGCAACTCGTGGACGTGCATCAGGGACTCGAAGATACCCTGCGATTGTTGACCCACAAACTCAAATACGGGGTGACGGTGAAGCGAGAGTACGATCGCACCGTCCCGCAGATTTGCGCCTACGGCAGCGAACTCAATCAAGTGTGGACGAATTTAATCGATAATGCGATCGATGCCATGAACGGGGAAGGAACGCTGGAAGTGGCGACCTATCGAGATGGGAACTACGTGCGGGTGGAAATTATCGACTCTGGGACGGGTATCGACTCAGAGATCGAGTCTCGCATCTACGAACCCTTTTTTACCACCAAGGAGATGGGGAAAGGGTCGGGATTGGGTCTGGATGTCGTGCGCCGCATCGTGGAAAATCGCCATCGGGGAACGATTTCGGTGGAGTCGAAGCCGGGGCGGACTTGTTTTATGGTGTGTTTGCCCATTCCGGAGGGGGAGCGAACAATGGCACAAATCTAGCCCATCACTGGAGTTCCTGAAGCTGCTGTTCGATTTCTTGTGTCAGTTCTCGATCGTTTGTTAACTCCAAGGCTTTCTGGAAATCAGCCTTTGCTTTTTGGGTATTGTCTTGGCGAGCATAAACTTGACCTCTAATACTGTAAACCCAGTCATAATCTGGATTGAGTTCGATGGCGCTATCGCACTCCACAATCGCTTTCTCATATTCTTTCAGATGGCTGTAAGCATCACACCGATGAGCGTGAAGGTGTGCATCGTTTGGGTCGAGTTCGAGGGCGTGAGTGTAGTCAGCAATTGCTAGATCGTACTTTTCCTGTTTGAGATAAGTATCGCCCCGATGATGGTAAGCCCATACATCGTTAGGGTCGATTTCAAGGGCACGGTTATAGTCAGCAATTGCTTTTTCGTATTCTTCTAGGTTTCGGTAAACATTGCCCCGATTGTTGTAAGCCCCTGCATAGTCAGGGTCTAGCTCGATGGCACGGTTGTAGTCGGAAATTGCTTTTTCGTACTCATCCAGATTTGTGTAGGTCAAGCCTCGAAAGTAATATAGTTTCTCGTTGTTTGAGTCGATCTTCAGAGCATAAGTGTAATCAGTAATAGCTTTTTCGTACTCTCCCATATCGTTGTAAGCATAGCCACGCCAGTGGTAAGCGTTTGCAAATTCGGGGTCAATTTCGAGAGTACGAGTGTAGTTGGCTATTGCTTTTTCATACTCTTCCTTATAGAGGTAAGTATGACCTTTATTGTAGTAAGCTGATGGGAAATTCGGGTCGAGTTCAATCAAACGGTTAAAGTCAGAAATTGCTTTTTCATACTCTTTCTGCTTGCGGTAAGCAAGACCTCGATTGTAGTAAACTCCTACATCATATGGATTGAGTCGAAGGGCACGAGTGTAGTTGGCTATTGCTTTTTCATACTCTTGCTTATAGTCATAAGCAAGACCTCGATTGTAGTAAGCACCGACATCATTTGGGTCGAGTTCAATCAAACGGTTAAAGTCAGAAATTGCTTTTTCATACTCTTCCTGCTTGCCGTAAGCAATACCTCGATTATAGTAAGCCGCCGTATAGTCTAAGTCGAGTTCAATAGCACGGGTGTAGTCAGCTATCGCTTTGCGCTCGGCTCCTTTGTAATCGTAAGCATTGCCCAGATAGAAGTGAACTGCTGCTCGATTCAAGGCTAATTCCTTTGGAGTATCTTGTTCCAGCGCATCTGTCAGCAGATCGATTGTTCCATCCCAATCCTTTGCTGCATATCGAGATAACCCCAGCGTCACCAGCGTCAGATAACTCATTTCCCTGGAAACCTGTATGTGAATTTGCTGGTCTTCTAACTCTGCGGCTGCAAATCTTCGAATTTGACCTCGGGCTGTTGCTTCTAATTCGGGGAAATATTTCGGTTTAGCCAACACCTCAAAATTCACGCTCAGGGGTACGGTGGTTTCCGTCTTGTCGTACCATCCCCAAAGGACAATCGCAGCGTTATGCTTCTGTCCCAGTTTCCGCGCCACCTCGCTGCCATCCTCTTCCGTAATCGTCCTCCCCAGCGCCTTCACTCGCACATCCGAGTATTCCGCCGTTGCCAGTTTCAGATTGTTGAGAATCGTATACGTAACGCGGTAGTTTTCCAGTTCTGCCTCCTCAAAATCAGCAACCAAAATCGTAATTTGACGAGCAAGTTTGGGATTGCACAATCGTGCCAACGGGTTTGAGTTTCCCATCGTCGAGGAATGGGTGCAAGGGGTATTGTAAGTCCAAATTCCAGTACTTAATGCCATACCCGCCAAACTCAGCATCGCGATCGATTTGTATCGCCGTTTCAGAACCTCAACAAATGGCTTGCCCCCTCGAACAATGACACCCTGACTGGGGGCTGCTACTTTCCCAGCAACCGAGAAAACGTGGGAAACAACCGACGCAGCAATCCTTCCGTATCCACCTCCATCTCATACGCCACCAATCCCGGCAGCAACGGAATCGCGGCTTTTAGTTTTCCGGCTGCTGGGGTTCCCGGCTTCTTCAACTCCCTCAAAATTTCCTGCAGGATTGGCATCGCCTCCTCGGGATAGGCGGCTGTGGCTTCGAGGATTTCTGCTTCTTGGACGATGGTGGTTGTCGCGACTTCGGCTTCCGCTTCCGATACCGTCAGTGCAGCCGACTCCCTTCTCCAAGCCAACCAATACTCTTGCTCAAAATTCTGAATCTCTCCTTTCACATCCCGGATTTGCTGCCGAATTCGCGTCTTTTCCTCTTCGGGGGCGCGAATCAGGGCTTTTTCCTTACCGCTTAATTGTTCGTAAAGATCGGTGAGGTTGTCTTGCAAGGTAAACAGGCGATCGCGAATCATCAAACTCTCCTGGAACGGGGGAACAGCGCTTGATTAAAAATTCACGAATTTCCCCAAAAATCCGGATAGTTTTCCTAGTTTAAAGCTGGATGTATAGCTGTATCCACAACGTTTAGGACAACCTAAGTTTACATGAGAATCTCTTTCCCCTAGCTCCCCCAGCTTCCCATGCTCCCCCAGCTCACCAACACCTGTATCCTAAGACCCCTACCGCTATCCCTATAAAGTCGATCGCATTGTCATTTCCCGATCGAATTTTCTAGAATAATCTCTAATCGGAGGTTTTTTCTTTGAAACTGATATTAGTTGCGCCCAACCCGGCGCTATGCAAGGCATTTCAACAGCATTTCCAGTATTTACCCAACGTCGAAATCGTCAATAATTATTTTGAGTGGCTGCCCGAATACGATTGCCTGGTGAGTCCGGCTAACTCCTTCGGGATGATGGATGGCGGTATCGATGCGGCGATCGTTCGTTTCTTTGGCGATTCCCTGATGGAACGGGTTCAGCAGCAAATTCTCCAAGAATATTTGGGAGAACAATCCGTCGGCACGTCTCTAATTGTAGAAACCGGTCATTCCTGCCATCCCTTTCTCGCTCATACTCCCACCATGCGCGTTCCCATGTCCATCGCCGGAACGGATATTCCCTACGTGGCGATGTGGGCGATGCTGCTGGCGGTACGCAAACACAATCAAAACTCATCGAAATCGATCGAAACTGTTGCCTGTCCGGGATTGGGGACGGGAATCGGTCGGGTTCCCTACGCCGAAGCCGCGCGGCAAATGGCACTGGCTTACGAACGCTTCCTCTATCCCCCCAAGTATCTCAACTGTCTGGTTGCGGCAGAACGGCAACTTCAGATTTGGGAAGGGTGATGAAGTCGCGGCGAAAGTGATGAGGATACGGGTGAATGTGAGCAGGGGGAGCTGGGGGAGCTGGGGAAGCTGGGGGAGAAAGATGCGCTTTTTGAACTTGGGACTTGGGCTGTCCTAACCTAACTGAATACAGCTATACCTGTCAGGGAGAAAGACTCCAGTCAGATTGCACAATTGGGTCAGGTGGGCAGTTCGCGAAGGAGTGTCAAAATTCTATTCCGACCGAAAAACTACCCACCCTACAACTGAAACGGGGAGGACGGGTACAAAGGTATTGCCACCCTCCAAACCGGCTGTTATACTACAAATACTACAAAAACAAAAAACCATCAAAAATCGGCAAGTGGGCGCGTTCCCATTTGCAAAGGAGTACCAACACCAATGCCTTACGAAGCGTTGAATATTTCTACGCCTAAGCCCGTACTTTCCTGGACGCAAAAAGGTCTGGGTTCTAAAGAAATTCAGATGGCGAAAAATGTGGCATCGCTGCCCTTTGTCTACAAGCACGTTGCCCTGATGCCCGACGTTCATTTAGGCAAAGGTGCGTTGGTGGGATCGGTTCTGGCAACCAAAGAAGCAATCGTTCCGGCAGCAGTGGGGGTGGATATCGGTTGCGGCATGGGTGCGATAAAAATGCCCTTTGGAGCCGATCGCCTCGAAGGAAAACTGAAGAAAATTCGCAAGGATATCGAAGCTGCCATTCCCGTTGGTTTCAACGAAAATAAAACCATCGAAAAAGCGGTAAATAACTGGCAGGGATGGAAATCTTTTAAAGACCTCCACGCCGGCGTGCAGCACCTGGAAGGGAAAGCCACCAAACAGTTAGGTTCCCTCGGTGGCGGCAACCATTTTATTGAGATTTGTCTCGATACTGAGAACCAAGTTTGGATTATGCTACACTCGGGTTCTCGCAACATCGGTAATATGCTCGCCCAGCGCCATATCAGCACGGCAAAAGAACTCGCAAAGCTGGCAGAAGTTTCCCTGCCCGATCGCGACTTAGCCTATTTTGTTGCCGGAACCTCCGAATTCGAGGCATACTGGCGTGACTTGCAGTGGGCGCAGAACTACGCTCGCTACAATCGCGAAGTCATGATGGCGCGAGTGAAACGCATTGTGGAGCAACATGCAGCAGGGGGCAAACCCACCAAACCCCTATTAGAGGTAAACTGCCACCACAACTATGCCGAAAAAGAGGTTCACTTCGGCGAAGAAGTCTACGTCACTCGCAAAGGTGCGGTGCGCGCGCAGAAAGAAGATTACGGCATCATCCCCGGTTCCATGGGGGCGAAGTCATACATTGTCAAAGGCAAGGGCAACGCCCACAGCTACTGTAGCTGTTCCCACGGTGCCGGTCGCCTGATGTCTCGCAGCAAAGCCAAAAAATCTTTCTCCCTCGACGATTTAATCGCCCAAACCCAAGGGGTCGAATGCCGCAAAGATAACGGCATTATCGACGAAATTCCTGGGGCGTACAAGCCAATTGAGGAAGTGATGGCGCAACAGAAAGACTTAGTAGAAATCGTCGCCACTCTCAAACAGGTGGTTTGCGTCAAAGGATGAATTTGGCAACGCAGAATTGAGGATGGAATTCAAGGGGATGCAGAGACCGGGAGAGCAATAATTAGCAATTTTTGTCAATTGTCCGTTTGCTTTTCCCCACACCCTACCCCCGACACCCCATCCCCTAACTCAAGCCATTTGCTGCTGCTCCCACTCCAGGAGGCGGACGAGCTGTTCGTCACCGTTGGCTCTTGCGACTTCCAGGCGATGGGCCAGACGCTTGACGAGATAGGCACGATGAGTTTTCGTAAGTTCGGCTTCGAGTGCTTTGTGGGTCGGCACTTTGGTGGGAATTTGTACCGGTGTACCATCGACGGTTTTGGGCCTCGGGGTTTCGATTCCACCGGTTTCTGTGGTGCGATAGGCGATGCCGCGATATTTCAACGCCATTGCCGGTTGCGGCACGTTCATATGGCGGGGATAGTGAAGCTGCCACTGTTGTCCGCGATATTTTCCCACCACCGGACCGGGTTCCATTTCGATCTCGGAAGGCTTGTATTCGTAACTGCGACCGCGATATTTAAATTTCATGATTTTTTACGTCCTTTTGTAAACGGCTTGAGACATCCGTTCGTTGATATGGAACTGGCTCCTGGTGCGATGTTTGGAGTTAGCTCGGAGACTGGGATGCGCGTTTGGGTAACGGCTCGGGACGGCATACTTTTGACGTGACCTACGTCAAACGCTTTTTGACAGAAGTCAGTTGTTGCGGATATTTTTTAGAACAATTAGATTTTTATCTGTATATATTGTTACTGTTTTTAATTAAAATGTCAAGATGTCTGCACATTCAAGTCAGGCGATCGCCCTCTCGAAAGTGACCTTAGAGTGGCAAAGGTGGAATGCAGATTAACGGTTCGGTTATTTCGACTTCTCGATCGAACAGGGGAGGTTTTGTATTAGTATGTTAAGGAAATTAAGCAATTTTTAGAATAAATCCCTTGCCAAAAACGACTCGTTTGAGTTAAAAGTATGGTAATGTGTGTTTTTCATCGCCCAATTCAACGCATAGCCAGTTAAAGCGCGATCGAAAAACTGTTTTGATAACAAGATTTGCACAATCTAAGAGGTCATATGAACCAGCAGGTTATTCACCCGATGGTGAAATTACAACGTCAGGTGCGTTCGTTAGTTGATTCCAAAATTATCAATTCTGGCGATAGCATCTGGAAAATTGCCTTCCTATACGGCGACGAGTGGCAGCACTGGAAGCGAGAGCTACAAGAGTTTGAGTTTTCCATGCAAGATCCCGTCAGCGAGCTGTTGGCGGTCGAAGCCTGGGATGAAGACGAATGAGGAGTTCGAACTCCCTGTTATCGATTTCGATATTCTCCAAGGATTTGTTCCCGAATGGATAACGCTCGAACCTAGCAACGCATCGAGAAAATTCGTTTCGAGCGGCAAGTCATCAACCGATTGCAAGTGGTGCACGACGAGTCTTCGGTTGAGTAAAGCAACTTAGGTGTAACGTTAGGTGTAACCTACCCAATGGCTTGTCTGAAAAGTCTCTACAACTCCGTAAATTCTTACAACTGACCCCTTCGAGGGAAAAAAGAACTCCCGATTTTTGGTTCGATCCCCAATGGCAAGAGACCCTCTCTCAAGAAATGCAGAGTCCTTGCTAGAATCCTGAGGTCGTTCGTGTCGCCCTAGGTTTTAAACAGTCAAAATCAGGTGCTTTCTCGGGATTTCAAGAGACGATCGATTGCCATCGTTTCTCTCTAAATACTGTGATTTGGGTTGCCGGCAAACCCAAGTCATGGTAAGAGAGTGTTAACAATAGTAAAATTCAGTCCAATGTCAATGTTAAAATTGGTAAAGAATCTGAAATTTTTAAATATAGGAACATTATTACTGCTATGAGCCGCACAGGAGTTTTGCTGCTAAATTTAGGCGGTCCCGATCGAATCGAGGACGTCCGACCTTTTTTATATAATTTATTTTCCGATCCCGAGATTATTCGCTTGCCCTTTCCGTGGATGCAGAAGCCCCTTGCATGGCTCATTTCCACCCTAAGAGCGGGTAAGTCTCAGGAAAATTACCAACAAATTGGCGGCGGCTCTCCCCTGCGGCAAATTACAGACGAACAGGCTCAAGCGTTAGAAAAAAGCTTGCAAGATAAAGGGCAAGATGCTCGCGTTTACGTGGGAATGCGCTATTGGCATCCCTTCACCGAAGAAGCGATCTCCAAGATCGAAAAAGACGGTGTCGATCGCTTGGTGATTTTACCCCTCTACCCGCAATTTTCCATCAGCACCAGTGGTTCGAGTTTCCGAGTTCTCGAAAAACTCTGGAAACAAGAGCAATCTCTCAAGAAAATTGACTATACTGTCATTCCCTCCTGGTACGAGCGACCGGGTTATTTACAGGCGATGGCGGATCTGATCGCCCAGGAACTCGATAAACTCCCCGAACCCGATCGCGCTCACATCTTCTTTAGCGCCCACGGCGTTCCCGTCAGCTACGTCGAAGAAGCGGGCGACCCCTACCAAAGAGAAATCGAGGAATGCACCCGTCTGATTATGCAGACGCTCAATCGTCCCAACGAGCATACCCTCGCCTATCAAAGTCGGGTGGGTCCGGTGGAGTGGCTGCAACCCTATACCGAAGATGCCATTGAAGAACTCGCCGAACGAGGCATCGAAGAATTAGTCGTGGTTCCCATTAGCTTTGTCTCCGAACATATCGAAACCCTCCAGGAAATCGATATGGAATACCGGGAAATCGCCGAGGAAGCCGGTATTGAGAATTTCTATCGCGTACCCGCCCTCAACACCCACCATGGATTCATTGAGGATTTAGCGGATATGACCATCCAAGCCCTCGAAGACAAACCGACGAAGTTCGAGGATGTGGTACACCCTCAAGAGAACATGAAGATGTACCCGCAAGAGCGTTGGGAGTGGGGTTTGACACCGGCGGCCGAAGTCTGGAACGGTCGTTTGGCAATGGTGGGCTTTCTCCTGTTACTGGTGGAAGTGATTAGTGGCAACGGACCGTTGCATTCCATTGGATTGCTTTAAGCACGAAGGGGAGCAGGTTTTCCCTCAGGAAAACAACACCGGTAGAATTGCAGGAGCAGTTTGCCTTGACAGGCGAGTCCGATCGTTTTTCCGCACCCACTAGGAGCATCTCTCCTACTGAGAGCATCTTGCTCCTAGTGGGAGAGATGCTCCTGAATTCCCACTAGTGCAGCGCGGCAGAAATAACGATCTAGCTCTCAAATGCAGCAAAGCTATGTACAGTAAGCAATTTTAATTTTGCGAAAAGTGAGCGGTATCGGTTTGAGTCCCGTTCAACTTTTCAAGACGCATTTTTAATTCTGCGATCGCCGCACTAGTGTTGTTCCCATCTCTCCCCCTTCTTCACTCATCCCGTCTATTGCTTGTTGAGTCCCCAATCGTAGTCGAGATACTTTAACTTGTACTCCCCCTCCGTCATATAGCTGCGATCGCCTTCATCCACATACTCAGCGATAAAGTTGAGTACCGCCCGTTTTTCATCGTTAAAGCCCTCGAATTTCTCTTCGGTGCCGTAGGTGGTTTTCCAATCCTCGCCGAACCACTTAAAAATCGAAGAAATTAAGACTTCACCGGAATCGCGATCGAGACGGAAGTTGCGCGCGTAAGAGAGAAACTCAACGGTTTGCTCGTCGAGTTGGGTTGCTAAGCGATCGCCCACAAAGGGTTCGGCACGCAACAACGGACAGCCAATCGACGCACACACCAATCCCATATGAATGCGCGGTTCGTTAAAGTCTTTGCGCAGAATGCCGTGTTCGATATGGTCGAGGGTCATCGCTTCTCCCAACACCGTAAAATTGAGGCGCGTCCAGACCCCAGAAATATCCCGGATACTCTCGACGGGGTAATTATCGATAATCGCGTGCAACGTCAGGGAATTGTAGGCATTAATCCAGAAAGCAATTTGTTGCGATTCCGTCCAACTCTCGTAAGTCGCGCGATCGAGGGCAGCTAAGTCTGCATTAAATCGATCGAGAGCGTCTCGATTCTCTTTGAGAGTGGCATAATCCACTTCCCCTTCAGAATTGACGTACGTTGCCAATACCGATGCATAATCATCGTAGGTAAAGGGTTCTCCCCGTGCAACTTGAGAAATCTCAGCGGCGTTGCTTTGAGAAGAAACGGGCGCTTGGGTCGCACAAGACGCCATCAACATCACCAGGGGAAGTGCAGATAGAATCAGGGAATTTTTGTTCATGATTTAACAATCCTGAGTGCGAGCAAGATGCTCGCCTTGAGTTAACAATATGGGGCAATTCAGCGAGTAGGGTTATACCCTAACGGCGATCGATAATAGGAATCGGAAATGGAAAATGCATTGTTCTCGTTTTTGATTGGTAAATAGGCGAGGCAGTTACCCGAGAGTTTGGAAATAGCGCTAGAAATGGCGATACCGTTTAATGTTCCATCGCCCGATTAGCTACAATCCGATCGCCCCAACCGAACACGGTCCACAAGAAGCCCAATACAAAGGGAAACCAGAGGAAATAGCGTTCCGGAGGCTGTAAATACCAGCCTTCTCCCAATTCCTTGTAATAGGGAAGTAGGAAGTACGCAAACGCCGATATACTCACCAAACGAGTGCCGAGATTGCGACTGGCAACGGCAAAGGGAATTATCCAGGTAAAGTACCAAGCGTGGACGATCGGGGAGAGGGTTAACAGGGCGAAAAAATACCCTTCGGCAAAGGTGATAAACCGGCGCGATTTCCACAGTAGAAAGAGACCCGACAAAGCCAATGGAATCAGATAAACTTTATTAAATCCCGGTTCCAGAGATTGCGGCCAAATCTGACTGATGAAATAGGGAAAAAACTCGGCCGATCGCCCGTGGGAAATAAACGTCGAACTCGTGGGAATTAGGGGACACGCCTCAAGATTGCAAAATGGAATCGAGGCGATCGCCATGGGTAAAAATCCGAAGAATAAAACTGCGATCGCCCCTTTAACTTGCCACTTTTTCAAAGCCGGTAATGCCAGAAAAGATAGCATCGGCAGCGACATCCATTTCATCGCCACACTCACCCCCAGTGCCAAACTCGAAACCTTCTGCCGCCCTCCATCCCACGCCAACCAAACCCCCACCAGCGGCAGAATAAACCAGCTATCGTAATGAGCGCCTCCTGCAAAGGAGTAGAGAATCAGGGGATTCCAGGCATACAGCAGCGTTTTGCCATGACCGAAACGCCGCGCCAGCAGCCAACACACCCCCAAATCCGCGCTTAAGAATCCCAGTTTAAACACCAGTACCGACGGTGCAATCGCTGCCAGACCCCGGAATCCCCACTGTGTCAGGGGAGGATAAATCGCCGACACCTCCAGATGGTTCATCAACTCCCACCATTCGGTGCGGTAGGGGATGAGTTCCGCCGCATTTGGGGCATAGTGGTAGGGACTGAAACCAAGATTTTGGATGTATCCTTCCCAGAGATAGCGCCACACGTCATCGCCGGGATACATCGGCAGCAACAGCGCGCGGGTGAGAACGGCAACCGTCCAAAACCACCAAGATGGCAGAGTTGAAATTGCCCAAGACACGGCAAATCCAACACTCATAATGGCGATACCGATGAAAAAGGGGAGGGTGACTGCCACATCGCGGAAATCGCCGTAGGGAACGATCGCGATCGCCCCAAAAACGAGCAAAACGGTACTCAGGTAGAGGGGTATTTGGTTCGATAGTCTTGCAATCGCCATAGTGTAGAGACCGGGGGAGCAGGGAGAGCAGGGGAGGCAAATGGACAATTTTAATGAATCTTCTTTATCCCTCTTCTGTCACTCTTGTGGTCTTTCCCTCTTTGCACCCGAAGCCCCCAAAGCCCCCCTGCGTAAGGTCAGGCGGCGCAGATACAATGTCCCCAATGTGGAGAGGATAATGGTTCCGGCTTGTACGCTACCCCGGAGGGTACCGGAAATTTTCGATCGCCCCCCTTGACGGCGACGGTAGCCGACGGGAATTTCCCGCACCCGCAGACCGCATTCAATGGCGCGAGTTTGCATCTCCACCGTCCAGCCAAACCCCCGATCTTGCATTTGAATGCGATCGAGTGCCCGACGGCGAATCAGCCGCAGCGGTCCCAAATCCCGATACCAATGTCCCCATCCCAAACCGATGAGGGTGGTGGCTAGGGCGTTGCCGAAGTTTTGCACGGGGGTCATCGCCCCGCGTCCGGCAGCGGTGGCGCGGCGATCGCCTAAAATCAGATCGGCAGTTTCGGTGGCGGCAAAAAACTCATCGAGTCCGTCGAGTTCGTCGCTGCCGTCTCCATCGCAGAACAAAATCCACTCCACATCCGGATCGAGATTGTGCAACCCCCGCCAGCAGGCGCGACCGTAACCGGGAATCGGTTCGCTCACCACTTGCGCCCCGGCCGATCGAGCCATCTGGGCACTGCGATCGGTACTGCCATTATCGATGACGCGAATTTGCGTCAGTCCGAATTGTTGCAAATTGCGAATCGTGGGGGCGATCGTGCTTTCTTCGTTTAAAACGGGAATCAGAACCAGAATTTGCTCTAGGTTCGGAACGGGAGATCGGTAGATAGGAGATTGGGGAACGGAAAGCATATCAAAAGATCTGAAAACTCAACCCATCTAAGGATGACTTGCCAATCTGAGTAGAAGCTGAGTTGCGGTTAAATCGCGTTGTATTTTCAGCGCAGGATTGTGAATCGAGGCTGGCTCGATTGAATGAATTATTCTCGATCGAATCCATCGATTTGGGGAATCCCACTGAGATCTGCATGGAAGGAATCCATCGGATTTTGCGACTGCGGTTCGGGACAAGTCTGTTTGCCCCAATCGCACAAACCGAGATATTTAAGTTGCCAGTTGAGGGGAATTTCGAGTAAATCTCTTGCTCCTGTAAATCCCTGTCCCAGAAATAGAAAAATAGCCAAACAATTTAAGAGAATATGCGCCGTCCGCCATCGATTCGTTTTGTCTTTATAAATTTCCGGGAGAATCGTGAGGGAAATAATCATCAAGATCGAGACAGTAATGCCAAAGTAAAAATGAGACATATACCACTCGTTCGTGCGGCGAAATACCCCATCCTGAGCGCCTAAAATAATTAATCCCGCACTGCTGAGGGTGGCAAATGTGGCGCGCCACATCTTACTTTCGGCTTTGAAAAGACAAACCAGCGAGCCGATGGTCGCCGCAAACATCAATAAAATAAAGCCAATTAAAAATGGCTCTTTACTAAATAAACTGGCTTTGAGAATAATAACGTAGGCGAGAGCGACCAGGGAGATACCCACTACAAAACCCGTCAGCCAGCGACCGATTTTGACGTGTTCTCGACCGACAACGGGGGGAATTTTACTTTTTTTATCCGTGGCGATTTGCAAGCGTCTCTGGCGCGTTTGCCACGCCATATTCACCACCATCCCAATCAGGGGATAGACGATGGCAACGGCGATCGCCGGATGCACTAAGCCTAAAAGATCTTTTGCGTCCATATCGTTGTGTTAGATGTTCTAGAGTCCGTTCATGGTAGCAGCGTACGCTCGATTAACCCGAGAATGCGATCGAATCTCAAAACAGTGACTTCGAAGGTTCGATCGGGATTTCATCCTCTAAAATTTCGATCTCCACTGGTGTCGCACCCGAGGATTCCGAATCCCCCATGTCCTCTGGCTCTAGCAAAGTGGCGTAACCAAAAGTTACATCGAATTCCCGACACCAAATCACCACCGAAGCGTATTCTGCAATATCTGTCCCGTCGGGTATTTCGTAACGCTGAGTTCCTCGAATCGCTTGCAGTTCCCCGAGGTTGAGATAGTCGTCGGGTTTGTAGGTTTCCGGGACGGCATCGCGATGCAGGAGTACGAACAGATCGGGGCCGTCATCCGTTTTGAATGCGTCGTCGAATTTAACATAAGAAACACCATCTTCGACGAGAA
The DNA here is from genome assembly GCF_057467645.1 of Zarconia sp. Classification (NCBI taxonomy): domain Bacteria; kingdom Bacillati; phylum Cyanobacteriota; class Cyanophyceae; order Oscillatoriales; genus Zarconia; species Zarconia sp. The sequence goes on along the minus strand of NZ_JBRJXU010000010.1, from coordinate 26,900 downwards.
TTTTTGCCGTTCCGATGGTGTCGTGTGCCACTTCAACGAAAGTACCTTCAATGACGGACTGCTCGTTCGTTGCAGAAATCATCTCGGCCCGAATTGTTGATGGAGGCACGAAGACCGTTCCCATGCTGCTCAGGGTGACGATTGAAACAAAGCTGAGTCCGAGACAATGGGGAATATTTGCCATGGGAATTCTCGCGAACGCATTGACATTTAGGGTTAGTATAAAGGGCGATTGCCATCCCAAAAATTAATTTTTAATGAGACGTCATTTAGAAGGTTTATGAATTGAATCTTGTCAAATATCATCCTATTTTATTGAGAATATTTCAAAGCTGAAAATATTTAGATCCAAAAACTAACTGGGATTGAGTATCGAGCTGATGGATGAGACTGGATCTTTTCCTTTCAGAATAGATCGATAAAAATATCTCTCTAGAACCGTAAAGCGCACCCCGGTTTTCTCCACGGATATTCCTCTCTTCACATCCGGTAATCCCGATCGGATCGCGATCGCCACATCGGGGGAGATCGGGAGGTTTACAATCTCGATCGGAAACTCCAGAGTCGGTCAATTTTTATTGAGAATAAATAAGAATAGCTGGCTCGATCGAAATTTACCTCAAAAGCTTCGATCGCAGTTTTTCGGCTCGGTTTTCTTGCATTAATTTGCCGAGCTTCTTTTCAATGGGTATAAAAACCGAGAGAAAATGTTCTCGATCGATGTTAAGATTTAGCAATTCACAATTGCGAAGTTTTAGCATTATGCTTTCTTGGAAACAAATTACCAACCAAATTAAGCGCTGGTTTCCGGCTCCAACTCTCCACGCACACTGTGACGGACCTTGTGGGGTGTACGATCCGGCTTCTGCCCGAATTTCAGCCGAAGCGGTTGTCTCGATGACCAAGAAGATTCTCGATCTGCAACCTCCCTCTGCAGGCGATCCAGTCGCCATGGCAAGCTACGAAAATACCATCGGTCGGTACATCCAAATCAAAGAAGAGCAAGCACAGCTGACGAAAAAAGAGCTGCTCGTTCTGTGGACGGATTACTTCAAACCCGTTCATTTAGAACAGTTTCCCGATTTACACACCAAATTCTGGAACGCAGCGAAACTCTGTTCGGCGTGCAAAGTCGAAGTGAACTTAGAACACGCCAACGAGTTGATGGATGCGATTAAAGAAATCCAAGAAATGTTCTGGGCCACCAAAAATCGCACGGACGTCCCCTGGTACAAAGCCAGTTAAATGGGACGGGAAGCTTGACTGGAACCGCGAGTCTCAACCCGCTTGCACTTCGAGATAGCAACTTTTTCGATATTCTGCTGTGGCTGTTGAGGCGGCGACAGCGTTTTCAGGTCGTTGGGGTTTCGATGTTACCCATCCTCTTGCCCGGAGATGAAGTCTTCGTCGATCCAAAAGCTTATCAGCGATCGCCCCCAACCCCAGGAGATGCGATCGCTTTAGTGTCTCCCGATGACTCGAAAATCCGGTTAATCAAACGAGTCGTTTCGGTTCGCGACAATGGCACCTGTTTCGTTCTCGGAGACAATCCATCGCAAAGCACCGATAGTCGAGTGTTTGGCTGGGTTGAACCCCATTTAATCCTCGGTCGCGTCACCTGTCGATTTGGGTGAGACGATCGGGTATTTTCTGAGGCGGATGGCGATCGCTCTACGGACGAGTGGGAAGTTTTGCCCCATCCAACTTCGCCCCCGTTAAATCAGCACTCTCCAGATTCGCCCCCCGCAAATCCGCATTGGTGAGATCGGCATTTTTTAAGTAAGTTCCCCGCAAATCCGCATGGGTTAAATCCGCCCCCCTCAAGTTCGCATGACTCAGATCGAGACTGCGCAAATCTTGCCCGCTTAAATCGCATCCCGGACAGTCAGAAATGTAGCGGGTGATTGGGGGGGTAGGCGTGAAGTACAGCCAGCCCATACCGGCGAAAATCACCGTACTCAATGCCGCGAGGCTGGCAATGGCAATAGGTTTGAGGTTTCGACGTTCGATCGCTTTTAGTTCTTCGAGGGCAACCGCAGCATTGGGGTAGCGATGTTTGAGATTGGGGGCAACCATTTTCTCCAACCAAGCAGCAAACCGGGAATCGAGGTGGGGCAGCAAATGGCGAAATTTGACCCGGTTTTTATTATCGATGAGCTGTCCCGCCTCCATAGATGGGGTTCCTGTCAGACAGCAAATCAGCGTCATTCCCAGGCTGTAGAGATCGGAAGCGGGAGTCAGTTGGCGGTTGAAGAGTTGTTCGGGAGGCATAAATCCCAATGTCCCTTTAATCACGCTGCTAGCTGCCATTTCGCTGCGATCGGGACGGGCAAATCCGAAGTCGATTAAGTAAACCTGGAGGGTTTCTCCCGACTCGATCAGGAGATTTTCCGGCTTGATATCTCGATGGATAATCGGTGGTTCTTGCTGTTGTAAATAGACGAGAATTTCGAGAACGGCAACGGCAATTTGTTTGACTTGTTCGGGAGAAAAGGGGCGATCGATTTTTAGATGGGGCGCATCTTTGTATTCCTGAACCAAACAGAAACCGTCGGGGGTTTCAAAAGAGTCGAGATACTGGGGAATTTGGGGATGATTGAGTTGTTGGAGGAGGGCGATTTCTCGATCGTGGGCTTGATATTCCGACCAATTAGCCCCATCGCGAGCAAACTGGAATTGTTTGATTACCACCGGTTGCTGGCGATCGCATTCTGTTGCCAGGTAGGTGACTCGTCCTCCCAGGTGATTGGTTCCGAGAGGGCGATCGAGTTTGTAGCCGCGATCGGCAAATGGTTTGGGTTCTAAGTTATTCATGATATCTATACCTTCCCAACCTCTATCTTGTACCAATCTCAGAAATCCCTAAATCCCACGTCTTCAACATACCTGCTATCATCTGGTGTTCTGAAGATGCGAGATTAGCGTTAGATACATATTTTTGGAAAACCATAACTTGTTGCTTCACTCGCTCCTTTATTTGTTGATTTTCTCGAATCAAGTGTTTTATTCTTCCATATCCGTAAACAATAGACTCAATAGCTAAAAAAATAGCGGATTCGTCCCAATCTAAGATATTCAGACAATCAATCACATCCCGAATAGAGTCTGCGAATTCGATTAATGCCCCGATGTTAGGGAAAGCATTATAATAATATCCAGCCAAAAAATCTAAAAAAATTTTCTTTCGATCGAGAGTAGAGTTTTCTAGCCATAAATAGATATGCGTATCGACTGCATACTTGTGAGAAACATCTGCCAAAGCTCCTCCTAGCCTCCACGCATCATCGCCATACTCTAAAGATTTCAGCTCTTCGAACAAGCACTGAATGACTTGTGCGCTCGGATAACGGCTCACAAACTCTTCAACCGTATCTTCATCTAGATTGACGATCTCCTCTTCAAAAAATAGTTTAAGACTTGGAGCTGGAACGGTCATTTTTTACTTTCAGTCGTCAATCGTTAGGGAGTTAATTGTAGGGTGAGCAGTTTTGATAACCGGAATTTAACGTTTTTACTAAAATCGAACGACCCACCAACCCCGAGGGAGTTTTATCTTTATTAACGTCATGTGCAACTTGTTTATCCAAAACCTAACAATACGAGTGAATAGGGAATGGGAAATGGGGGATTTTGCGACTCGCTTGCCATATGGCGATCGCAAAAAGATTGCACACCGCGTTATTAGGATTTACATATCACGGGATTATGGAGTGGCTGTGGTGTGCTTCGTTCCTAAATACACCCTACACAATCTGTTGCTAATTCTGCCATTGCCCACCCAATAATAACGCCTACTTTAGGAATTCTTCGCTACTTTGAATCAAGCGGATAAACTCCGCCCGGTAGCCATCGAGATCGACTCCTTGAGACTCTTGCGCCAAGGTTAATACTTGCTCCAAACTCACATCTCCCTTGTACGGCGAATCCCGCAAAATCATGCCATAACTAGCAACGGCTGCGGCAAACTGAAAGTTCTCTGAAGCCTTGTCAAAACTCCCTCCCCCATCGGCAACCATAGAAGACAGCAATTGAGATTCGCTGCCCTGGGGTTCTTTATAGCGTAAATTCACCTGCATCAAAGCATTATCGTCAAAGGAGATATCGGGATTTGGTTCCGGGGCTGCGTTTTCCGACACCGCGACATCAATAGGTACGCCCACGGGTATCACTTCGTAGAGTGCGGTGACGGTATGTCCCGCCCCCAATTCCCCAGCATCCTTGGTATCGTCTGCAAAATCCTGAGTTTGCAACCGCCGATTTTCATACCCGATGAGGCGATAGGCTTGTACTTTGTCTGGGTTGAACGCCACTTGTATTTTTACATCCTTGGCAATGGTGAGCAGCGTACCCCCCATCTGAGTCACCAAAACTTTCCTCGCTTCTAACTCGTTGTCGATATAGGCGTAGTTACCATTCCCTTTATTGGCGAGTTTTTCCATTTTCGCGTCTTGCAAGTTGCCACTACCAAATCCAAGAGTGGTGAGAAATACCCCTTTTTCCCGTTCCCCTTCAATCAGTTTCACCAGTTCCGTATCGCTGGAAATACCGACGTTAAAATCTCCGTCGCTGGCGAGAATGACGCGATTGTTTCCGGCTTCGAGGAAGTTCTCCTGGGCGAGTTTGTAGGCGAGTTGGATGCCTTCACCCCCGGCGGTGGAACCCCCAGCATTGAGCTTTTCGATCGCCTCTAAAATCGTCTCTTTCTCATTTCCGGGAGTCGGAGGCAACACCACGCCAGCCGCCCCGGCATAGACAACGATACTGACGCGATCTTCCGCATTTAACTCATTAACGAGCATCCGAAATGCCGATTTAAGCAGCGGCAATTTATTCGGATCGTTCATCGAACCGGAAACATCGAGCAAAAACACGAGGTTGCTGGGGGGGAGATTTTCCGAGGCGATTTTTTTCCCTTGCAAGGCGATGCGAACCAGTTGGTGGTTATCGTTCCAGGGGGCTGCTGCGGTTTCGGTGTCGATAGAGAAGGGGCGATCGCCCGTGGGTTGGGGATACTCGTAGGTGAAGTAGTTAATCAGTTCTTCGATCCGGACGGCATCTTTGGGGGGACGCTGGCCGTTATTGATGAAGCGGCGAAGGTTGCTATAGGAGGCGGTATCGACATCGATCGAGAAGGTGGATAGGGGATTGCTGCCAACCAACTCGAAGGGGTTATCTTCGATCGAGTCGTAGGTTTCGCCGCTCGTCGGTTCTGCGGGTTCTGGCGCGGCTTCCGGTTCGACTGGACTCGGTTCGGCACTTGTTAACTGTTTCGATTGCTGTGCCGGTGGGGGTGCGCTCGGGACTTCTGCAGCATAGTCCGCGCCGTTATACTGAGAGCCGCACGCCGCCAGGAGGGCAGCGAGTCCCAAAAATGCGATGCTCGATCGAAACCGTTTCATCCAATACCTCCAAATACCTTACCGACTTTCGACCACGATAGCTCAGGGTTTTGGGAGGAAGTGCTGGCGTTTCGGTTTTGGTAACAGCGAATTTCGATGGCTGCAAGCCATGGGACAACACCCGCTCTAACCTATAGCGCTTCTTGTGGTTTATTTACACGATTGAAAAAATAGAATAGGTTTTTCTCTTCCACATTCCCCATTCCCCATTCCCCAAAAACTCTAATGTGTAGCGAAAAGGGCGCGAACTGCTATAACATCAAGGGCTGTAGTAATTCCAGGTCATCTTGCTGCGTCGGTACTCCGGACGTTCCCAGAGCGATGGCTTGTCGGGATTGGGATTCGTCTCCGGATTTTGATAAATTAAGAGTCGATCGCCGCTCAGGAGTATCAACTCTTCTCGCCAATCCCCCAACACATCGGCAACATAGAGGCGATCGGCATTGTCCTGGAACCGCAACAGAAACTCACCGCTAATGGGATCGAAAATTGCCACATCTCCAGCGCTGTGGCGTTCCTTGGCAGCGGCCAGTTGTCCCTCTTCCCCCGTCCAATCAATGGTAAAAATGGTTTCGATGCCCTTCGTCGTCCAATTTTGGGGCGCGACATCTTTCATCTTATAGTTGGCAATCAGCTGCCCTCGGGCATCGAATACGAAGGGTTTTTGGTGGGTTCTGTACCGACTGCGACACCAAATTTCCAAACCGGGTCGATCGGGATCGAAGTCTCCCACAGCAGTATTTTGCGGTTCCTGGTGCTTGTAGTGGGTCTCCCAAATGAGGAGATCGCGATTGTAGAGAAAAATGCGATTCCCATCGCCAAACAGTTGCTGGTACAGGTGATTGCCAATGCGACCCAGACGATTGCGACCGCTGAAGGGCAGTGGGGTTCCCCCTTCTTCGAGGGCGACGACCTCCAACCCCGGTAAATCCGGCCGAATGTCCGCCACCGCGAGGGCATCGACGTGACCTTTGAGGGGCAACTCCAGCAGTATCTCTCCTTCCGGGGACACCACGCTACCCCCCAACACCTCTTCTTTACCGTCGCCATCGAGATCGGCCACGCGCGCCCCATTGTGCGCGTTGGCGATGAAATTATCCTGCGTCCACAGGGGTTCGGGGGGGACATCGGACATCAATGCTTCAAAAGAGTAAGCCGCCAGATAGCTACCCATGCGGTATCCGGTCGCGTTGGTGGTTTGCAGAAGTAAATCCCCATTCGCTTCTCCCCGGAAATTAGCCACCACCAAGTGTTCCCAGCGTTCCGTATCCGGTGGCGATTCCAGGGAGATGCTCTTTTCGATCGCCCCATCGGACCCTTGGAGAATTTCCAGCGTCCCCTCCTGCGTCAGGAACAACACCTCGGTTTGGTTATCTCCATCAATATCGGCAGCTTGTACCCCTGGGGCCGATCGCCCCGGTAGTCCTTGGCTTTCCGACTGTTTGGTCAGTTGAACGTTCGCCTGTTGCTTCCAAAGCTGTTGCCCGGTGGTCTCGTAGGCAGCGATCGTGCCGGGTTTGGTGACGATAATATCTCGGTTGCCATCATCGTTGACATCGACGGTAATGAGGCTACCGCTACCATTATCTTCGGCGGGAATATCGAGTTCGAGGGTTAGAGGTTCGAGGTTGGTATCGGACAGGGGAACCCCCTGGCTGTAAGTTGTGGCGCTACATCCACTCCCCAACACACTCAAACACGCCAGCCACAAACCGATTTGATGGGAGATGGGGCGATTTGTGAGGGGAATGCGATCGATTCTCTGTGCTCGATGGTGCATGGATATTGAGGAGTTGCTGCGTTTTATCTTCTTCTATATTGAACGGGAAAAACCAAATTCGTCAAAATGATTTAAAATTATCGATTAATACTTCGCTACAACTGACAGTTTAAAATAATTTTTTCTGGTATAAACGTCTTAAAAAAATAAATATTGAGTTTCTTTAAAAATGAAAAATGAAAAATTTTTATTTTTTTTGAATTGTAAAAAAAATATTATCCTGTTTTTTGAATAATTATTTTTAGTTGATAAAAAATAATCCGATATTTTTTGTCGGTTCTTGGTAAAAACAGTATTTTTTGTTTTTTAATAAATTGAGAAATTAAGATGAGATTGAACGTTATCGCTTGGTTTTATCGAACTTCACCGGAACGCGCACTGGAAGTCTTTCGCTCGAGCCTTACCTTGGCAGGTTTTCGTGGAGTCGATCGGTTTTCCCAGAAGACTCGCTCGTGGGATTGTCTGACTCTGTCTCACGTCAAGGTTTGGGCTGCATTCGTTGCCGGTTCGGGGGAATATTTATTTGCCAAAATTCAAATGTGCGGTCGTTGGGATGATATGTATCCGGCATTTCAAAGTTTATTTATTGATTTATTGAACCAACACCACCAACTCGCCGAACTCATCGGCTCAGCTCGAAATCCAGAACCTTATCCTTTCCTCATTCCTTTGTTCTCTAAAGAGGTCTACTCTTGTCCTCCAACAATTGCAAACTGCGATCGAGAGGAAGAGCGAATTATCCAACCCGGCGATGAGGACTATTGGTTGGAATACGGCCCCGAATTGCATTTTATTCACCAAGAGATGTTCGATCGCGCGGGAGCTAATGCCATCGAGTTGGGGACTCAGTTAAACGCACGCCTTCTTCCGATGTCTGGAGGGACGCTATTCGATTGTGGATGGACGCAAGAATATGAGTTTCCCGAACCAACTCCCCCTTAACGATCGCCTCCTTAAGTTCGGGTCGGGTTATAGCAATTCTCAGTAGACGGAGATACACCCAAATTCTATTTTCCATTCCCCGTTTCTCATTCTCCGTTCCCCGTTCCGGTGTTCCCCGTTCCCTAAAACCAGAAACTCTGTACCTCATGAGTGTGAGAACCGCTATAAGGTATATTTTATTCAATAAATTCTAGCTCTTCAGCCCGATCGAAATCCAAAAAGCTTTCGTACCCTTGCACGGTTAAAAATTCAAGTTTTTCGCTGTCTAAGGTTTCTCGTGAAGGGGGAAAATATCCAACTTTAACGACTTGTTCTTTGACGTGGGTGAGAAAATAATTTAAAAAAGCAGAGACCTGGGTGTTTTGGGGAATCATGTCAGCATCTGCGTAGAGTAATAGAGAATAAACCAAGGGATACTCATTTCTAATCCCCGGTCGCAAACCCTCGATCGAAATTGACTTGAGTAAATCTTTATTGCGCTCGTAAAACGCAAAGCTAAAAAAGCCGATCGAATAGGGATTCGTACTGATACTTTGGACGACAAAATCTTCGTCATCCTTGAAAAACTGGACGTTGGGCAAATTGAGCAAGGCTTCCGAATTCCCATAAAAAACCCTGTCGACAAAGATGTCAAATACACCGGATTCGGGAGCGGGGATAAACCGCTCGATGGTTTCCGAGGGCCAGTCGGGGTTTACATCCGACCATTTTTCCACGGTGAAAATCCGGGCGAGTTCCTCCAGGGTGGCATCATCGAAGAAGTCATTTTCTGGGTGAACTACCACCGTCAAAACATCCATGCCGATGGAGAATTCAACGGGTTCGCGCCCAATTTCACGACAAGCTTCCACTTCCGAGGGTCGAATCGGACGGCTGGCCGTGGCTAAATCTGATTTGCCCTCTTGACAGAAAATTTGAAAGCCTTTGCTCGAACCAATGCTCGAAATTTCGATAATGCCGGCATAGCCTTCTTCGATAAAGCGATCTCCCATCCCCTTGATAACAGGAGAGGCGGCAAAACTACCGGCCACGTACAAATTACCTTCCACTTTGAGCGGATCGACAGTCGGCAACTCCATTCCGGTCTGCCGATCGACTGGAGTGGGAGGAGTTTTGGGTTCGAGAACGGTAAACTCGATTTCTCGATCGGGTTTCACCGACTCTCGATCGGTTTCGGACACTGTTGCCGTCTCGGGTCGATCTGTTGCTGGGGAAACCCCTGAGTTGGCACCACAGCCGATCGTACCCGTCAACAGACCCACCAGTAATAGATCTCTCCAGAACTGCCATCTCAACCCAGATCGGACCCGGCAGGTCAGTTTGCGTTCGCAGATCTTTAACCGATCCCATTTTGGCGATTGCATTCTCGTTCTTCCCATTACCGAAGAATTAAGGTTTAAAGCCTCTCCTTTAAAGGAGAAATAAGAAAAAATCTTCCTTTGAATCAATCCTCTTCTTTTCAAGGAGAGGTAATTGTTCATTGTTCATTGTTCATTGTTCATTGTTCATTGTTCATTGTTCATTGTTCATTGTTCATTATTGAACCCTCTGGTGAACATAAAAAATCAGATCGATATCTATGGTTCCAAAATGAATTTCTTCCCCCTTTCCCCCTTAACCCTTAACCCTTTTCCTCGAGAGGTCTATTACCCCGTCACCCCATTCGGTATTTCTGCGCTGCCTTGGATGACGCGCAACACTTTGTGGCTTTCATCGATAATTTGCCCGATTTCGACGCCGAGTTTGGGACTGCGTTGTAAAAGCTGGCTGATGAGTTTGTCGGTAATCACGATCGCCACTAAATCTTCCAAAACCGTGACCGATACCGGACTGGGTTCTTCCACCAGCAGGGTCAACTCGCCGAAAAAGTCTCCCCTCGAAAGGTGGCTGACTTCCTGAAGGCTGTGGCGAACGTCCATGGCCGCCACTCGGACGCTGCCTTCTAAAATCACGTACATCCCTTCATCAAATTCACCAATTTGCAAGACCCGATCGCCCACACCGTAGTAGTCCAATCTCGAGTTCGCCACTAAATGGTCGAGGGTGTCGGGTTCGAGAACTCCAAAGTAGGGGAGCGATCGCAAAAATTCCCGAACTTCGAGTTGGCGATCGAGCTGCGGGTTGGGATCTTCCTTGATACCGTACTCGATCGAAATGGGGTCGCGAATCGTCAATTGGTGTCGTTTGGCAGCGTAGTAGAGACAGGTCAGGATTGCGTCTTGGGAGCGATTCTCGCTGATGGCAGAATCAATGTAATACTCCACGGTGTACTGAATGCTGTAGCTTTGAAACGCCGATATCAAGGGTCTAGCTCGTTTCACCCCTTCCACCGACTCCGCAGCCTCTTTGAGTACGGCTTTCACTCGGTTGGGAGGATTCTCATCAGCAATATTGAGGCAAACTTCACGCTTGGTGTCGGCTTCGTGGAGGGTATTGTTGTCGATGGTTTCTTGGGCAACGACACCGTTGGGAATAATGATGATATTTCTTTTCGCATCGCGCAGGCGCACCGATCGCCAGTTGAGATCGATGACCTCTCCGCGCAACTCACCGATGGTCACCCAATCCCCGACCCGAATCGGTCCTTCCAAGAGTAACAAAAATCCCGAAACCAGGTTGCTGAGGGTGTCTTGTAAGGCCAGCGCCACAGCCAGCGATCCCACCCCCAAAGCGGTCACCAAGTTGGTCAGATTGAATTTCCAGACACCGGACAGTAGGTAGAAGGCGACGGCCAAGACGACCAAGACGCGAGCCACCTGAAAGAGGAGGTTCGGCACGCGAATTTGCCAGAGGGTTTCCCGTTTGGTGGTGGTGAGTACTGCATTCAGGAGAGCCAGCACTGCCATCAACACCGCAAGCCAAAAGCAGGTTTCGATCGCCCGTGCGGAAACTTGCCCTCTCTCCACGCGAAACAGCTGCCGCATCACCAACAGTACCGCCAGCACCGGCAGGACGTAAAGATAAACCCTGCGCAATACCTTCGCCAGGGGATTGTGCCGACGCTCCAATTGCTCCGTGCCAAAACCGAGAATCAGGAGTAGTGCGGGAACGCCGATGACGATCGCCAATCCCCAGGTAAAAATCGATAAATCCATAAGCCTCTCCAGGTCGATCGAGATGTTGCGATATCGCCATATCCAGCGCGAGCATCTTGCTCGCCTTCCCAATCGTCATATCGGTGACAATGTCCTAATCAAAGTCCTAATCAAAGTGAATACCGCTATATATTCTGAGGTGGGTTTGAATTAACGTCAGTTTTGCTTAAGCGCTAAATTTTCAATGCTTCAACAACAGAATCAGGTTTTTGCCGATTTCTGGGTCACGGTAGCATCAGGGTTTCGGCTTATCCAAAACTGGCGGTGAATTAAGAACGCCACGTGCAACTTTCAACCAAGTCCCGTGGTGACAATGCAGACCATATCCCCTTTTCCCCTTCCCCCTTCCCCTTTGACCCCGTGTTGTCAGCTTTTGGAGAATTAAGTTGCACATAGCGTTAACTGGTCTCCCCAACGAGATCCGATGAAGCGACCGTCCGACCGACAGTGCAAACTTTCAGCATGTGGCCCCCAAACTCCACTTGCTGGCAAGCGATCGCAGAATACACATCTTCGAGGGGATCGGACAGTTCCCGCACCATCAGCAACTTACCGGGTTCGGCTTGGGTGCTTAAGTAGTTAGCCAGCGCTACGGTTTCACCCCACAGGTTGTAATACATATTTTTGTCCGTGCCGATGACACTACCGACCACCTCCCCCATGTGAATTCCCATGCAAAGATTGAATTGAGTGGCGTGGCGATGGTTGAACCCCTGAAGGTGGTCCAAAGCGTTGAGGGCAAAATCCACCGTTCGCCGCACCCGATCGGGGTGAGGTCGGGTCAGTCCGCATATGGCAACGTAGCGTTCCCCAAGGGTCTTCAGTTTTTCGACACCGCGCTTCTCGGCTTCTTTATCGAGAATTCCCACCAGGTCGTTGAAGATTTTCGCCGCTTGCTCGACCCCCCGTTCGGCGGTGAGTTCTTGCAATCCCAAAACCCGCGAATAGAGGACGGTGGCGTGCTCGACCCGATCGGCTACTTTTTTTTGACCTTTCTTTAACTGCTGGGCCACCGAACTCGGGAGGATATTCAGCAGCAGCTCGTCATTTTCTTGACTTTTGCGGTCTAAAAGTTCCGTTTGGGTACGCAGGTTCTCGACCATCTCATTAAATGCCGATGCCAGTTGACCGAACTCGTCGTTCGAGTCGATCTCGACGCGCACGTCTTTTTCCCCGAGACTGACGCGACGCACCCCTTCTAGCAATGCATTCACCGGCTGCAAGATCGAATAGGAAGAACCCAGGGCGATAAAACTGACTGCAACCACTACAATTGCCGTGGAAATGACGAGGTAGATTTGCAACGTATGAACGGGTTCGTAAGCTTCCGCGAGGTCGATCTCGGCCAGGATCGCCCAATCGAGACCGTCAATCTCCAAATCGAGGGGGGCATAAGAGCTAAGGACGGGCAAACCGCGATAGTCATCGACGATCTTCGTCCCGGAGGCGCCACCTAAGGCTAAACGGGCCGCTTCCGTATCGACTTCTTGCAACAGAATAGTGGTGTCGAGTTGTTCGATCCGCTCGATCGTGCTGTCGGGGGTGCCAATTTTTTTCAAGGCGGCTTTGTACCGGTCTCGATCCTCTACTAAAAAGCGAGAGATCGATCGCATCAGTAAATCCGAACCCACGAGATAGGTTTCGCCACTTTCCCCCAGTCCGTTCTGCTGCCACTGTTGAAACCCGGTCATCTGGTTGTTGATGCGATCGACGGGTAACTGGACGGCGAGGATGCCGACGATGTGCGGACCGTTGTAAATGGGGGCGGAGAAAAAGGCGGCCGGCGCGCCGTAGGACGGGCGATAAAATTGAAAATCAACGAGCTGAATCGATCGGTATTCGGGGTTTTGCCGAACGGCTCGCACCGCTTGTGCCAAACCGCTCTCTCGATAGGGCCCGTCATCGAGGTTGGTGGCGTAGTCGGTTTCTTTATAAACCGAGTAAACGATGTTGCCCGTTTTGTAATCGATTAAAAATAGATCGTAGTACCCAAACTTTTGAATGATGTTGTGAAACAAGGTGTGGTATTTGGCGTGAAAGCGGCTGTAGTCGCTGCCGTCTCCCGCATCGAGCAACCGGTCTTTTTCCCCCACCTCATGAGGGTTGGTGGAGATGTAGTAATGCTGTAAATAGCGGGCGGCTTGTCCGGTGGGGCGATAAACGCCGTAGGCTAGCTCGCCCGAAATATTCTGCGAAAGTCGAGGGAAAAACTCATCTTCGTAGTACCGCTGCAGGGGTTCTTCCCACTCCCTGGGAATAAAGTTCGTATCGATTTCGCGAAATCCCTTGTTCAACTCGACCATCGCTTCGACCACCATCCGATCTTCGGCGAGAGTCTCGACGTGGTTGCGCAGGATTTCAAAGTAGACCTCGATTTGATTGGCTTTGGAGGAGCGGATACTGGTGAGCTGTCCGAAAATTTCCTCCTTCATCGAGACCTGCGCGCGATGCCAAGCCAGGGAACCGATCGCCGCCACTGACGCCAGACTCACCGCCAGCATGACCGCTTGCAGCTTCAGTTTAACGCTCGCATTTCGCTGAACAGATGGAAGACCCGCCAATAAGACAGCTCCCCGAATCTTTTCTTTGATGCCTTGTAGTTGGGCAAACATAGACGTTGCAAACAATGATGTGATGCATTGTGCGACAAATGTCCGATGCTTGACCTACTACGCAATGCCCTATTTGGCTCTACCGTAATGCCGAGCGAATAACTCTTCTTAATATTTGGAATTGCAGTGAATGCAATGGCGAAGAGATAATATTTTTTAGGGCGCTAACTACCTTCATATTTAGAATGTTACCACGATCTTCGAGGGAGAACAAGCCCGTTCGATCGTCGAGTTTCTGTTGGGATCTTATCCCTCGTCCCGGAGCCGATCGAGACCGTAAATTCCAGATCGATCGATGGAAATAGAAATCTTGACACTTCTTGGGAATAAGTCGTACCAAGGGTTTTAAGCCGATTGTGGTTTCGGCTTCTCGGTTCCGAGGCTAGAAGGACGAGCGTCGAGCTCATCGACCGCACAAAGGGAGGAGCGACGGCGAGCTTGGCGTGATTCTAAAGAAATCTCGATCGAACTTTGAGCGTTCTACATAATTTGAAAAGACGCTTTAATTCTCAATTCATTGACGATCGATCTTCAAGACGATTCCTAAATTTTTCTCCCGGCTTTTAAAATGGTTTGAGTGACTGTATTTCCCCTAATTCCTATCGTTCGGACCGTTTTTCCTTTTCTAAAGTTCGTCAGTTTCAAATAACTGCAAGCCTCTGTGCTACTCTATGGGAGTTGTGTCCCCAAGGCTGTTGGGCGGCGATCGCGCTTTTTAATTACGCCATGTACAACTTTGAGCAAAGCTATATGGTGAGCGAGTCGAAAAATTCCCCTTTTCCCCTTCCCCCTTCCCCTTTTCCCCCGAGCGAGAGGGTTTTGGAGAATTAAGTTGCACGTGGCGTTAAATGGTTCACATTAAGCAAGTCGAACTCACCAACTTCAAATCCTTTGGCGGCACGACGCGGGTTCCCCTGATGCCGGAGTTTACGGTGATTTCCGGACCCAACGGATCGGGGAAGTCGAATATTCTCGACGCGCTGCTATTTTGTTTGGGAATTGCCTCATCGAAGGGGATGCGGGCCGATCGCCTGCCGGATTTGGTGAACCACGATCGCACTTCTCGCCGTTCCACAGTAGAAGCGAGCGTCACGGTAACTTTCGATCTCTCGGCAGATTTTAGTCGCTCTCGGGAACTCGAAGCGGAAGAGAACGAAGAAGATTTAAAAAACAACGGGGCGATCGAGACCTTAGAATCCCCCGAATGGATGGTGACGCGGCGGCTGCGGGTGACCAAATCTGGTAGCTACACCTCCAATTATTTCATCAACGGCGAAGCGTCCACCCTCACGGAACTCCACGAAAAGCTCAACCAACTGCGCATCTATCCCGAAGGCTACAACGTCGTATTGCAAGGGGACGTGACCAGTATTATTTCCATGAATCCCCGCGAGCGACGGGAGATTATCGACGAGTTAGCCGGGGTGGCGGCCTTCGATCGCAAAATCAACCAGGCGCGGGGAAAACTCGATGCGGTGCGAGAACGGGAAGAACAATGTCGGATTATTGAGAAAGAGCTGATTTCCCAGCGCGATCGCCTTGCCGAAGATAAGGTGAAAGCCGAAAAATACCAGAAGTTGCGCGCCGAACTGCAAGAAAAGCAAGTGTGGGAAGTGGTTCTGCAATGGCAGCAACTGCGCGCAGCCGAATCCAAATTGCGCGAGCAAATCGAAGCGGGCGATCGCACTCGCACTGAACTTACCGAACAATTAGCAACCCTGGGAGAACAAATCGATCGCGCCAGTGCCGAACTCGATGCCCTCAACGCGCGGGTGAAAGCCTTGGGAGAAGACGAACTCCTCGCCGGACAGTCAGCCCTGGCAAAGCTCGAAGCCCAGCAGCAGCAGTTGCAGGAGCGCTACTCCACCCTAGAATCGGACATTGCCCAGACTAAAAATTCGATCTCGCAAAATCAGGGAAAGATCGAAGAAAACGAACGATCGCTCGCCCAATTACTCCAAGAACGCACCGTACTCGAAACCGAAACCATCGCCGCTCGGGAAGGGGCGCGCAACGAAGCCCGTCAAGCCCTAGAACGCAGTCGAGAAGCGGCCAGTTCCATTGCCGACACCGCCGAGTCCTGGGTGCGGGAGCAAACGGATTTACGCCATCAAACCGAAACCCTGCTCGCCACCCTCGAACCCCAGCGTGCCGAGAACGTGCAGCTTCGAGAGCGGGTTTCTCAGCTCGATGGCAAGATTCAAGAGTTGGAGACATCTCTGGCGGGGTTAGAGCGGGAGGAAACCGCCAAACACGAGCAATCCGAGCAACTCGATCGCGAACTGGCCACCGCGCGCACCCAAGTCGAATCCCTCAACGAACTGGCATCGGCAGCGGAAGCAGAGTTGCAAGTGATGCAAGAAACCCAAACCCGCTTATTGCAAGAACAGCGAGAAAAACAGCGCCGCCTGGATAAGTTGGAAACCCAAGCCCAGGTGATGCAAGAAGCCTCTGGCAGTTATGCCACCAAAATCGTCATCCAGTCGGGATTGGAGGGAGTGTGCGGTTTGGTGGCTCAGTTGGGACGGGTAGAACCAGATTTTCAGCTGGCTTTGGAAACCGCTGCGGGGGGAAGATTGGGTTTTTTGGTGGTGGAAGATGACTTAGTGGCATCGGCGGGGATTCGCCTGCTCAAAGAACGACGGGCGGGACGCGCTACGTTTCTACCGTTGAATAAGATTCGATCGCCTCGCATTTCTCACCTGCGAGAGGTGGAAAACACCGCAGGTTTTCTCAACTACGCCGTCGATTTAATTGAATGCGAACCCCAATACGACGAAGTCTTTGCCTACGTTTTTGGGGGAACTGTCGTCTTCGATACCCTCGATAATGCCCGGCGGGTATTGGGGCGGACGCGCATCGTCACCCTCGACGGGGAATTGCTCGAAACTAGCGGCGCGATGACGGGGGGCGCGAATCGGGGTAACAGTTCCCAATTACACTTTGGTAATGCAGAAGAGGGGGAGTCGGCAGAAGTGACCGGGTTGCGCGAGCGTCTGACCCAGATCGCCGATATCCTGGAACGGTGCGATTCGAGCATCGAACGGTGGGCATCGGAACTCAAACTCCATTCGCGGGAACTCGCCGATGCCAAACAGCAGTATCGCGAGTGCCAGCTCAAAGCCGAACAACTGCAAAAAGAGATCCAGCGATTGACGCAGCAGCACCAAGACGGGCGATCGCAACTAGAGAAAAATACCCAAGAACGGGCAACGACCCAAACTCGACTCGAAGCACTCGATACGCAACTCCCCCAACTCGAAGGACAATTGCAACAACTGCGGCAACAGCTGGCCGAACTAGAAGGCGATCGCACCCACAGCGAGTGGCAAGCCGCCCAAGCCGCTATCCGAGAACGAGAAAAGGTCTTGCAAGAGCGCGAGTCTGCTTTACGCGAAGCCCTCGAACAACTCCAAGGCTTCGATGCCCAACGCCAGCGCCTCGAAGAAAAAATTCAAACCGGACACCAGCGCGATCGCGATTATCGCACCGAACGAGAAACCCAGGACGTGCAAAAAGCCGCCCTGGAGAACCAGCAACAGGGCATCGTCGCCCAAATCGAGCGTCAGAAAGCAGAACTGACTCAAATCGAAGCCAAACTTGGGGAGGAGAAACAGGAGCGCGATCGAGCCGAAACCGCCCTGCGAGAGCAGCGCGTCGCCGCCCAACAGCTCGAATGGCGACAGCAAAAACTCCAAGAAAGTCAGCAGCAACGACGGGAACAACTCGAAACCCTGCGCGAGCAACTCGACGAACGCAAAGCGGATTTGCCCGATCCCCTACCGGAAGTCCCCGAGAAAATTAATCTCGACGCGCTGCAAAAAGAACTCAAATCTCTTGCCAAGCGCATCCAGGCGATGGAACCGGTGAATATGCTCGCCCTCGAAGAATACGACAAAACCCAAACCCGCTTGGAACAACTCACGGAAAAACTCTCCACCCTCGAAGGAGAACGCACCGAGGTTTTGCTGCGGATTGAAAACTTCACCACCTTGCGTTTGCGAGCCTTTCGCGAAGCCTTCGATGCCGTGAACGAAAACTTCTCCGCAATTTTTGCCGAACTGTCTCAAGGGGACGGTTACCTCCAGTTGAGCGATACCGAAGACCCCTTCAGCAGCGGTTTGAACCTGGTGGCGCACCCTAAAGGTAAACCCGTCCAGCGTCTCGCTTCCATGTCCGGGGGGGAAAAATCCCTGACAGCCCTATCGTTTATTTTCGCCTTGCAGCGCTACCGCCCCTCTCCGTTTTACGCTTTTGACGAAGTGGATATGTTTCTTGACGGAGCAAATGTAGAACGATTAGCTAAAATGATTAAACAACAGGCGCAGCAGGCCCAATTTATCGTGGTGAGTTTGCGCCGACCGATGATTGAATCGGCAGAGCGCACCATTGGCGTGACGCAAGCGCGAGGAGCCTACACCCAAGTATTGGGGATAAAATTGCAACATCAAAGTTCCTCTGTGTAGTATTACAATATATCGATCGAGATTTGAGATCTGGGTTCCACTTATAATGACAACCGAAAACATTCGCCAACGCTCCGATCTATTAGGCACTCAAGTTATCACTCGCGATACCGGCAAACGCCTCGGGGTCGTCAGTCAGCTATGGGTGGATATCGATCGCCGTACCGTCGTCGCCCTGGGGGTGAGAGAAAATATCCTCGCCGTGACGGCCCTGCCTCGATATATGCGCCTTTCTGAAATCAGTCAAATTGGCGATGTGATTTTGGTCGAAGACGATGATGTTATTGAAGATGACCTGGATGTTGAAGGTTATAGCAATTTAATCCGCAGCGAGGTGATTACCGAAACCGGGGAACTCCTGGGACAGGTGCGCGGTTTCAAATTCAATACCGAAGACGGCACCGTCGTCTCGATTATCATCGCCTCTGTGGGGATTCCCCAAATCCCGGAATCCGTCTTGAGTACCTACGAACTGCCTATCGAAGAAGTGGTCAGCAGCGGTCCGAATCGTCTCATCGTCTTTGAAGGGGCCCAAGAGCGGTTGAGCCAGATTAGCGTCGGTATTCTCGAACGATTGAACCTGAGTACTCCCCCCTGGGAACGGGAAGAAGACTACGAGTTCGGCACCCCCGTCGCCAAGCCCGGAAATCAGCTCGGCAGCGGCATTCGCACCCCGATCGAAGAACCCCTGCAAACCCCCGCCCGACCGGCACAGGAATCGCGCTGGGATGAAGACCAATGGGATCGTCCGGAACCCGAACCCCTTTACGAAGAAGAGCCGGAAGTCGTTTACGCCGAGTACGAAGAAGAGGATAACTGGAGCGAAGCTTCCCGCGCTCAGTACGCCCAGCCCTACGAAGAAGCCCCTTACACCGAAGCCGAACCCCCTGCCAAAGCCCAGTACCCGGAATACGCCGAGTACGACGACTACGAGGATATCGAAGCCGATGCCTGGGCGGAAGAGGAAGATACGAAAACTTACAAAGCTCCGAAAGTGAATCTGCCCAAGAAAACGAAGATGCCCGAGTACGAAGAGGAAACGGGATACTAGACTTTTGGTGAAAAAGGGTTAAAGAGGAAAGGAAAAAGAAAGAATTTGTAGGGTGGGCAGTTTTTCTCGCGGAGGTTGTACCTTTGCACGAGCGATCGAACTGCCCACGATTCTCGTATGATTGGGTTCTACTTTCATGGACGCTCAAGGGGTGACAAAGGGGGTGAGTTGCCCGATCTAGCCACCGCCATGTTAAGCGCTAATGTTGCGATCGGGCGTTGCTGAGGGAGTGGGGTTCGAGAGGTCGTGGTGTGAGATTCAATTGTCCTAACCTGCACGATCCATGAGGTTTAACGAGAATCGCTAAAAGCCTTGCCTAATCAACTAGCTCGAAATTGACTCGAAAAACAGTCTGTGTGCGAGAGGTTAGACAGAGATGGGGATTTTCGCGTTTGGTGAATAATCCAGGCTAACCGTAGTGACGACTGCTATAAAAAATAGAATTCACAAAAGTTCAAAACTTCGATCGACTTTTGAGTATAAAGTTGCGTATTTTTGATTAGAATCCGTGCTCGAATTAAGAATTAATCTGAAGTAATACGTAAAATTATTTTCTGGCTTTGATGAAGTTCGTGAAATTACGAATTTACATTATTTTCATTCATTATTACAGTACTAACTGAGCTTTGGAAAAATTAAATAATTACAACAGTCGTCGTATTTTGAAAGCAAAGAACGGATTTAAAAAATACAACGATATGGTTTGTATTGTTTTTCCAAATCAAGGATTGAAGTGGGTTTCATACACTGAATCGCAGACATCAATCTGGGACTGTCTACACATAGGTACGCTTAAATTATGACGATCGATAATACGATTATTGGCTCCGAGAACGACGATTCCCTGATCGGATCCAAGAACGCTGACTACATTTTAGGTCTCAATGGAAATGATTATCTCTCTGGTCGGAAAGGAGACGATCTAATTTTTGGCGGTGATGGCAACGATATTGTTTTGGGTGGTCATGGAAAAGACGAATTATTTGGCGATCGAGGAGACGATTTTATAGATGGAGGGAAAGGAGACGATAGTTTATATGGCGATGATGGAAATGACACTTTAAATGCAGGAAAAGGTCAAAACACACTTTTTGGCGGTGATGGCAACGATCGCTTAATTGCTAATAATGGAAGTGATTTGCTTTTTGGAGATAATGGAAATGACACTTTAGAGGGAGGGAAAGGTCAAAATACACTTTCTGGCGGTGACGGCGACGATCGCTTAATTACTCGTAATGGAAGCGATTTACTTTTTGGAGATGATGGAAATGACACTTTAAATGCAGGAAAAGGTCAAAACACACTTTTTGGCGGTGATGGCAACGATCGCTTAATTGCTAATAATGGAAGTGATTTGCTTATTGGAGATGATGGAAATGACACTTTAGAGGGAGGGAAAGGTCAAAATACACTTTCTGGCGGTGATGGCAACGATCGCTTAATTACTGGTAATGGAAGCGATTTGCTTTTTGGAGATGATGGAAACGATAGTTTAGATGGCGACAAAGGAAACGATAGTTTAGATGGCGGCAAAGGAAACGATAGTTTAGATGGTGGCAAAGGAAGCGATCTTCTTCTGGATGGTTTTGGAAACGATCTTTTAGATGGAGGCAAAGGAAACGATACTCTTCATCTTCGGAGTGATGCGGGGGAACCGGATATCGCTCAAGAAACCGATGAATCGAAGGTTTATCCAGAGCAACCTTATCTCGATTCAAATGATACGGTCACAGGCGGTAAAGGAGCAGATGTATTCCGTTTCGATCTGTTAATCAATGCAAAATATGAAATTGCCGAACGGCACGCCGATCCTTCAACGGGTGAAATTAATTGGAGGATGGTTGCTCACGAAAATGACAACGTTCACGATCATTGGGTAGATGCCATCGGGGATGACGTCATCTTAGATTACAAAAAAGCTCAAGGGGATAGCATTGCGATTTTCGGACATACCGTACAAGCATCTGTGAGCTATGCCGATGTGAATGGCGATGGTGTTGAGGAATCGATTATTTCCTTAATCAGCAATCAAGGTGGTGCCGGCGCACATGATGCCGATGAATTGGGAACAATTACGGTTTTCGGCGATCGAGTAGAAGATGGAGACTTTAGCGTTGATACCGATGTCTATTTTGGTGCAGCAGAGACACTCGACGAACTGTTCTAGAGGACGATCTCGCAACGTTCTGAGGGGGTAAGCGAACCTCTGCGATCGGATTATTTTTGACGAGGGTGGAGTGTCGGGAGTCAATCGTCGCAGGCAGCGACGATCGATTCTCTGGGATCTTCTTCCACCCCGTCCCCCACGCGATCCGAACCGAAATCGCCTTCCCTACGGCATCACAATTTCAACGATGCCATCATCGAGTACCGCATCGCAAAAGCGATCGCCCTCAGAGAGAACCAACATCATTTGCAACGACCAATCGGGTTCTGTCAATAAATCCGCCCAAGGAATTGCCACTTCCAAACAGGTATCCAACCCCACTTGAGCGCGAGAATTGCGCGGATGCCACTGAAGATCTTCGATCGCCTCTTGGAACCACACCGACTGGCTGCGCAAGTTAATTTCCAGGTGGTGGTGGAACAAATAATTCGCTGGGGAAGTATCGGGCACCTCACTCAGGGGAATCGGACTGTTGTGCATCGTCCGGTGGGGATAGTACCAGAGCAAATTTAACTCCGGGGGGCAATCTTTCCCCGGACGTACGCCGCTGCGGAAGTCCAATCGCAGGTAGAAATTCAAGTGATCGACCCCGTACCACAGCCGCTGAATGGCACTGCTGCGGTGCATGGTTCCCCGCGCGCCTCCTACTTCCAGGCGACCGGCCCAATCCCAATCCTGTTCGTCTCCCCGACCGTCAATGGTGGGATGGATGAAGCCCAGGGGACCGTGGTCTCCCAGGGGAGTATGGTCTTCAACGGGTTGAGAGACCGATTCGGGAACCGGTTCGCCCAGGGCTTGGTATAGGGCGACTAAATGTTCTCGGAAGAGGCGATCGAACATCGCATCTTGGTTGGACGAATGCCC
Organism: Zarconia sp.; assembly: GCF_057467645.1. Lineage (NCBI taxonomy): Bacteria > Bacillati > Cyanobacteriota > Cyanophyceae > Oscillatoriales > Zarconia > Zarconia sp. The sequence continues at coordinate 4,524 of NZ_JBRJXU010000010.1, read as the reverse complement.
TTCGCCGAACCACCAGAACCAGTCCGACCCTTCTGCGGCATAGAGGGCTTCCCAAGCTTCGGGATTGGTCTGTTCCGTCGCCTCCGGGTGGTTTGCCAACACTTGCCGCGCGTCGGCGAGTAAATCCCACGCCCGGTTTTTCGCCGGATCGCCGATCCAGGTGGTGAAGCTGCCATCCACCCAAGACCCGCTGTGGAGTTCGTCCGCCGGAAGGGTTGCGGTAGCGGGAAATTTATCGAGAAACTCGGAAACCGTCACCAACTCAATATCGTCGCGATCGCTCAGGGTTTGATACAGCGACTCTAAAAACGGCTTGCCATCGCGATCGTAAAACTCCCAGCAATTTTCCCCATCTAGGGCGATGGTGACCAACCAGGGATTATCTAGGGTCGGGCTGCCCGTTCCCTGACGATATTTGAGCGATCGCGAAATCGCTTCCAAGTGACCCACCATATCGGCGGCCGCTTTTTTGGGGGGCATCGACCCGTAGGTAAAGCCGATTAAATCGGACAAGCGGTGGTCTCGAAAGACGATCGACAAATCCCCATCGGGAGTTTCCAAACGGTAGGGACGGTACAGCAACTCCGGTTCGCACAGGTTCCCCGCCCCATCCCGGTGGAAGAAGTGCTTGAGCGTCCATCCCAACACCGCTTCATCGGAACAAATCCACTCGAATCCTTCTCGGGCAATGTAGGGCAAAATCGCCGGACTCACCGACTGTTCCGACGGCCACAGTCCCCGAGGGGGTTGTCCGAAACGATCTTTATACATCTCCCAGGCTTTGCGCAGGTGGCGGGGAATATCTTCGGGCCATTGGAAACGGCGATCGGGCAGGGTCATGTTGGGGACGGCAACCCGACCGGCATTGGTATCCGCCAGCAGGGGTAAAATCGGGTGGGTGTAGGGGGTGGTGGTCACCTCCAATTGTCCCGATTCGAGCATCTTACGGTGCTGGGGAACGATGCGCGCGAGGATTTCCTTCTGTTTGGCGAAAATTGCCGCTCGATCGGTCTGAGTGAAGTTTTGCCCTTGCTCCAGCCACCGGGCAACCTGTTCGTCTTCCCAAAACACCGGATCGATCCAGGCGAGGTTGTGCCACGCGGCTAAGTCACCGTAGTCGTTGGCTTGCCAGTTGTGCAAACACCAATCGATACCCCGATCCTGACGCTGTTCGTAGAGTTGGCGATATCGGGGATGGGGATCGATGAGGGTATGGTGGTTCGCATCGAAGAAATGCTCGATCGCAAATTGTTTCTGTTCGGGGGTCAGCTGTTCGACATCGGCCAGCGCCACTTGCAAGTAAGGATCGATCGCCTCGCCGGCAATGTACTCTTCGAGCTGTAAAATCAGAGAGGGTACCAAGTTAACCGTTTGATGCAGTTGCGGGTAACGCTCTAAAATCAGTACTAAATCCAGGTAATCTTTCGTACCGTGCAGCCGCACCCAAGGTAAACGATAAGCAACCTCCGACTGTTCGGCACGGCTTTTGTAGAGGGGTTGGTGCTGGTGCCAGATGAATGCAACGTATAGGGGATGAGCCATAGGTCTAAGCCGACGTTGGAGGAACTGAATTCAACCGAATGCCCGATGCCACTTCGATCGGGATTTAGCAGCAACTTTACAATTTAAGTCCGAAATTTTAAGAAAATTTTAAGTGTAACCCGAGATTGAATGTAGACAGTTTATTCGATCGCAGTATACCTTAGAAGGCGAGTCTCACCTCAAGATAGAATATAGAACTCGCATGAGAATTTTGGTCACCGGCGGTGCGGGATTTCTCGGTTCCCACCTGATCGATCGATTGATGGAGCAAGGTCACGAAGTGGTCTGCTTGGACAACTACTTTACCGGAAGCAAGCGCAACATTTTCAAATGGATCGGACATCCTTACTTTGAGATGGTTCGCCACGATATTACCGAACCCATTCGCTTAGAAGTCGATCAGATCTACCATCTCGCCTGCCCGGCTTCCCCCGTTCACTACCAGTACAATCCCGTCAAAACCATCAAAACCAACGTCATGGGGACGTTGAACATGCTCGGACTCGCCAAGCGGGTGAAAGCGCGGTTTTTTCTAGCCTCTACCTCAGAAATTTACGGCGACCCCGACGTTCATCCTCAAGTTGAAGAATATCGCGGCAACGTCAATACTATCGGTATTCGTTCCTGCTACGACGAAGGTAAGCGAGTGGCCGAAACCCTCGCCTTTGACTACCACCGTCAAAATGGTGTTGACGTGCGAGTGGCTCGTATTTTCAACACCTACGGCCCCCGGATGCAGCAAAATGACGGTCGGGTTGTCAGTAATTTTATCGTTCAAGCCTTGAAAGGCATTCCTCTCACCGTATACGGAGATGGGTCGCAAACCCGCAGCTTCTGTTACGTCTCCGATTTAATCGAGGGATTTATCCGCTTGATGAATAACGAAGAACATATCGGTCCGATGAATCTCGGAAATCCGGGAGAATATACCATTTTGCAGCTCGCCCAGGCCATCCAAGCAAAAATCGATCCGGATGTGCCGATTCAATTCGAGCCACTTCCCAAAGACGATCCCCGTCGCCGTCAGCCCGATATTACCAAAGCCAAAACTTGGTTGGGGTGGGAACCGACGCTTGCCTTAGACGAGGGATTGAAGTTGACCATCGAGGACTTCCGAGAGCGCCTCTGTGCTCAATAAGAAATTAAACTCCATCTGGGTGCCTACACAATCTGTTCGTTATATTGGGATCGAGTCACCTGTCAAAGTCTGTGACGGTGCGAACTCGTTGATAAATCCCCGACCCTTATTTTAGTTAGAAGGATTAACTGATATGCGTGTTTGTGTCATTGGCACCGGATATGTTGGCTTGGTTACGGGAGCTTGCTTGGCTCACGTCGGCCACGATGTGATCTGCGTTGACAACAACGAAGAAAAAGTCAAAATGATGAAAGCCGGTCGCTCTCCGATCTTCGAACCGGGTCTTTCTGAAATTATGGAATCTGCCATCCAAGCAGGAACTATCGAGTTTACCACCGATTTGGGGGCGGGTGTCAACCACGGCGAGATTTTATTCATTGCGGTGGGAACGCCGCCTCTGCCCACCGGAGAAAGCGATACTCGCTACGTCGAAGCGGTGGCTCGCGGCATCGGCACTCATCTTAATGATGGTTACAAGGTGATTGTCAACAAGTCCACCGTGCCCATCGGTTCTGGTGACTGGGTGCGGATGATCGTGCTCGATGGCATTGCCGAGCGCCAAAAAGAATTAGCTGGTGAAGGTGCCCAAGTGGAACTCTCCGAGCTCGAGGCGGAGTTCGACGTGGTCAGCAACCCGGAATTTTTACGAGAAGGTTCGGCCGTTTACGATACCTTCAACCCCGATCGCATCGTCTTGGGTAGCAATGCCTCGAAGGCACTGACGATGATGCAAGAATTGTACACACCCATCACCCAGCGTAAATTTGCCGAAGATCCCTCCTTACCTCCGGTTCCCGTGGTGATGACGGATCTCAACTCCGCCGAGATGATTAAATACGCGGCCAATTCTTTCCTGGCGACCAAAATTAGCTTCATCAACGAAGTCGCCAATATTTGCGATCGCGTCGGGGCTGATGTGACTCAGGTTGCCCAAGGTATCGGTTTGGATTCCCGCATCGGCGGCAAGTTCCTGCAAGCCGGAATCGGCTGGGGCGGATCGTGCTTCCCGAAAGATGTGTCGGCCTTGGTTCACACCGCTGATGACTATGGCTACGAGGCTCAATTGCTCAAAGCTGCCGTTGACGTGAACAAGCGGCAGCGATTGCTGGCGTTGGAAAAACTGCAAAAAGAGCTGAAAATCCTCAAAGGCAAAACTGTCGGCTTGCTCGGTTTGACCTTTAAACCCGATACCGACGATATGCGCGATGCGCCTTCCCTGCTGCTGATCGAAAACCTAAATCGTTTGGGGGCGAAAGTCAAAGCCTACGACCCGATCGTTTCTTCTTCGGGACTGCGGGACGGGTTGACGGGGGTTTTGGTGGAAACCGATCCCGAACGGTTAGCCGATGGTTGCGATGCGCTAGTTTTGGTGACGGACTGGAAACAGTTCCTATCTCTCGACTACAGCAAAATGGTCAAGCAAATGCACACTCCCGTCCTCATCGACGGCCGTAACTTCCTCAACCGAGAGGAGATGGAAAAAGCTGGCTTCCGCTACGTCGGCATCGGTCACTAGGAATTTGTCGGGTCGAGGGTTTTCGATTTAGACACAACGCTCTTGACCGTGATGACTTGAATGAAAATGCGACAAACCCCTTAAGATTTGTCGCTTAATTCTACTCTGATTTTCGATCGGGGCAATCTGCGACAGGTTGCCCTTTTTTATTGTGCGTTATGCCTTTTTGATATCAAATCTCATAATTAACGTCAGTTTTGCTACCGCGACGTGGACGGGATGCCGACTCTGGGTGAGATTCGGGCGGTTGGCAAGCCTCTTGATGAGCGAAGCGATCGCACTGGCTACATCTGGTTGCTGGGGAGCAAAGTACTTCATCCCTATTCCC